>JAVBTW010000278.1:0-8578 GCA_031555975.1 Eubacteriales bacterium | reverse complement strand
AGGGGACGCTGTCCCCTTGGATCCCCTGCCAAAGGACCTTCGGCCCTCTGGACTCCCGTCCCGCTTCGCTGGGCTTTTGCGTGGGTTGGTTCTTATGTGGCCTTGCGTTTCAGGAATCGCGGAATCGACAGCATGTGCGATTTGCCAATCACGTCCATCGCCACCGCCGCCAGCAACACCAAGCCCTTCACCACCTGCTGAACGTTGCTGTTCACACCCAGAATGGACATCCCATTGTTCAGCACGCCCATGATCAGCGCGCCAACCAGCGTTCCGCTCACCGTCCCGATGCCGCCATACGCCGATGCGCCGCCGATATAGCAAGCGCCAATCGCGTCCAGCTCGAAGCTCTGCCCAGCCTGCGGAGAAGCAGAATTCAAGCGCGCGGCAAACACCAATCCCGCCACTGCCGCCAACAGCGCCATGTTCACATACGCCAGGAACAGCAGCCGGTTCGTCTTGACGCCAGACAGCCTGGCTGCCTTCTCGTTGCCGCCCAGCGCGTAAATGTGGCGGCCCATCACCGTGTTTTGCGTGATGTAGGTGTACACGATCAGCAGAATGCCCAGCAACACCAGCACCGTCGGAATGCCGCGATAACGCGCCAGCGTGTAGAACAGCGCGATGATCGCAGCCGACATCACCAACAGCTTGACCAACAGCACGGTGATGTTCTCAACCGGGTAGCCCTTTGCCTTCCGGGAAAGATAGCCCTGAATCTGCGTGACGCAAAGCACAATCACCAGCGCAAACCCCGCAAACAGACACAGCCCGTCCTTCACGCCGAACAGCGCGAACGCGGAGAAGAAGTCGGGGATGAAGCCAGTGGAGTACATCAGGAATGCTTGCGGAAACGGCGCGATGGTCAGTCCGTTCAGAATGATCAGCGTCAGACCCCGAAAAACCAGCATACCCGACAATGTTACGATGAACGCGGGGATGCGAACATACGCGATCCAGAATCCTTGCCACATGCCGATCGCAAGCCCGATCAGCAGGCACAGCGCCACCGAAGCGTACATATTCCATCCGAGCGTGATGATGAATGTGCCCGCGCACGAACCCACCAGCGCGACAACAGAGCCCACGCTCAGGTCTATGTTGCCGCCTGTCAGGATGCAGATCAGCATGCCCGTCGCCAGGATCACGACATACGCGTTCTGAAAGATCAGGTTCGACACGTTCATCGGGACCAGCAGGATCCCCTTTGTCAAGAACTGGAACAGCGCAATGATGATCAGCAATGCGCCGAGCATCGTATATTGCCGCATGCTGCCGAGCATTGGCTTCTTTGCTTTTTCGCTCATGTGTTCAGCTCTCCCTTACTCGACTGCATGATGCAGTTCATGATCACTTCCTGCGAAGCCTGCGCGATCGGCAGTTCCGCGACCAACTTTCCCTCGTTCATCACGTAGACACGGTCACACATGCCCAGAATCTCGGGCAGCTCCGATGAGAAGATGATGACCGATTTGCCCGTCTCCACCAAGTGGTTGATGATCTGATAGATTTCATATTTTGCGCCTACGTCCACGCCGCGCGTTGGCTCGTCCAGCAGCATGATGTCCGGTTCTGCGAACATCCACTTGCCCAACAATACCTTTTGCTGATTGCCGCCGGACAGGTTGCCCGCGGACTGCTCCACTGTCGGCGCCTTGATGTGCAGCAGTTCGCGGTATTTTTCGGCGGCCTGCACCTCTTTGTCCTTGTCGATCACACCGTGATCGGACACGAACTCCATCCGCGGCAGCGTGATGTTTTGCTTGATGCTCGTTCCGAGCAACAGCCCGTCGGTCTTGCGGTCCTCGGTGACGTATGCCAGCCCCGACTCAATTGCATGTGGAATCGAGTGCAGCTCGATCGGACGCCCGTCCTTTTTCAGTGCGCCAGAAATCTTGGTGCCGTATGCGCGGCCGAAAACCGACATGGCCAGTTCCGTGCGTCCGGCGCCAATCAGGCCGGCCACGCCCACCACCTCGCCCCGGCGCACAAAAAGCGAAACATTGTCAACGACTTTGCGCTCCGAATACAGCGGATGATAGACCGTCCAGTTGTCCACCTCCAGCGCGATCTCGCCCAGTTCGTGTCGGCGCTCGGGATAGCGGTTGGTCAGCTCGCGACCGACCATGCCCCTGATGATCCGCGCCTCGGTGATTTCGTCCACGCCCTTGACCAGTGTCTCGATGGTCGTGCCGTCGCGAATCACCGTGATCGCGTCAGCAACGTAGGCGATCTCGTTCAGCTTGTGCGAGATGATGATGGATGTGATGCCCTTTTCCCGCTTCAGGCTGAGCAGCAGGTCCAGCAGCATCCGGCTTTCGCTCTCGTTCAGAGAGGATGTGGGTTCGTCCAGAATCAGCAGCCGCACGTTCTTGGCCAGCGCCTTCGCGATTTCGACCAGCTGCTGTTTGCCGACGCCGATGTCCTTGATCAAGCTCCTGCTCGATTCATGGAGGCCGACCATTTTTAGGTATTCGTCCGCCGCGCGGTAGGTCTCTGTCCAATCGATGACACCGCGCTGTCGCTGCCGCTCGTTGCCCAGGAACAGGTTTTCACCGATCGACAAATAGGGCACCAGCGCCAACTCCTGATGGATGATGACGATGCCCAGCCGCTCACTGTCTTTGATGGTTCTGAACTGGGCGGGATGCCCGTCATACAGGATATCGCCCTCATAGCTGCCATAGGGGTAGATGCCCGACAGCACATTCATCAGTGTCGATTTGCCCGCGCCGTTTTCGCCCACCAGCGCGTGGATTTCGCCCTCTTGTACCTGGATGTTGACGTTGTCCAGTGCCTTTACACCCGGGAATGTCTTGGTGATGTTGCGCATTTCGAGCAGTATTTTGCCCAAACGGCATCCCTCCGTTGCGACCGCGCAGGGCGAAGTCGCAATGCTTCGCCCTGCGCGGATGATTTGGCCTTTGTCGGTTTTATTGGAGCTGGTCTGCGGTGTAGTAGCCGCTGTCGATCAGCAGCGCCTGGTAGTTGTCCAGGTCCGCGAACACCGGGTCGCACAGGTAGGTGGGGATGATCAAGCCCGCGCCGTTGTCATAGGTTTTGGTGTCGTTGATCTCGGGCTCCGCACCCTTGAGGATCGCGTCCACCATGCCCACAACCTTCTCGGCCAGTGTGCGGGTGTCCTTAAAGATGGACATGGACTGCTTGCCGGCGATGATGTTCTTCATGGAGGTGATGTCGCAGTCCTGGCCTGTGATGATCGGGAACTCCGTGTAGCCCGCGTTGGTCAGCGCGTTGGACACGCCCTGGGCTGTGGAGTCATTGGAGCACATCACGGCGTCCAGCTTCGTGCCGGTGGAGTAGTAGGTGGTGATCAGGTTGTCCATGCGGGACTGGCTGTTTGCCGGATCCCAGTTCATGGTCGCGATCTGGGTGAACTCCGTCTGGCCGGAGGGGATCACGATCTGGCCGTTGTCAATGTAGGGCTTCAGCGTGTCCCATGCGCCCTGAAAGAAGTAGAGCGCATTGTTGTCGTCCGGGCTGCCGCCGACCAACTCGATGTTGAACGGGCCTTTGCCGTCGGCCAGGCCGAGTTTGTCCACGATGTATTGGCCCTGGATGACGCCGACCTTGTAGTTGTCAAACGTGGCATAATAGCTGACCGCGTCAGACTTCATGATCAGACGGTCGTAAGCGATGACCGGAACGCCGGCCTCTTTGGCCTGCTCCAGCACCGTGCCCAGTGCGCTGCCGTCGATGGATGCGACGACCAGCACCTTCGCGCCGCCCAGCAGCATCTGCTCCAGCTGGGTGACCTGCAGCGCCACTTCGTTGTTGGCGTACTGAAGATCCACTTCGTAGCCGGCGGCTTCGAGTTGCGCCTTCATGTTCGCGCCGTCCTGGTTCCAGCGCTGCAGACTTTGGGTGGGCATTGCGACGCCGACTTTGTCCGCCGCGAACGCCGTTGCGGCCAGACCGAACACCAGCGTCAGCGCGAGCAGGATGGATAGGAACTTCTTCAATGAAAACACCCCTTATCCTTTAATATGTACGATCGCCCCGCATCACGAAACCGTGTGAGTTGTCAAGCGAACCGTTAGAAACATTATAGGCAATATTGTTACACGTGTCAATACCTAGTTTGCGACATGCAAAAAAAGTGCGCGCGACACTTGTGCATAAGGGGCATTGAATGGGCGTATATGTGTAAAAATCCGAAAAATAGTGGCGAAAATACGTTTTAGCGTCGAGCGGGAAGCAACTGGCGCCATGCGGCATCTCGATGATGTGGTGCAGCCAACGATAACCGCATCCGGCAAACACGTCGCCGGATGCGGTCAGCCTGTGAGCGCAGCGGTCAGTTCGGAACATACCCCTCGGTCGACAAATACCTTTCGCCCGTATCGGGCAACACGACGACAACGCGCTTGCCCACATATTCGGGCCGGGCCGCGACGAGCGCCGCCGCCCACAGCGCGGCGCCGGAGGAGACGCCGCACAACGCGCCCTCTGTCAGCGCCAACGCCTGGCATGCGGCGAAAGCGTCCTCGGCCTTGACCTGAACGATTTCGTCGATGATTGACGGGTCCAGTGCGCCCGGAATGAACCCCGCGCCGATGCCTTGGATCCGGTGCGGTGAGGGCTTCCCGCCGCTGAGCACCGGCGACGCCGCAGGTTCCGCAGCCACCACGCGCAGCGCTGGATTCATTTGCTTGAGATACCGTCCCGCGCCTGTCAGTGTGCCGCCGGTGCCCACGCCGGCCACCAGCACGTCCACATGACCATCGGCATCGCGCCAGATCTCCGGGCCGGTGGTGCGCTCGTGCATGAGTGGGTTGGCGGGGTTTTCAAACTGGCTGGGGATAAAGCTGCCTGGCGTCTCTTTGGCCAGCGCCTCCGCCGTGTCTATCGCGCCGCGCATGCCGCTTGCGCCGGGTGTCAGCACCAGCTCCGCGCCATAGGCCCGCATGAGCGCCCTCCGCTCCTGACTCATGCTGTCGGGCATCACGATGATGCAACGGTATCCTTTCACCGATGAGATCCACGCCAGCGCAATGCCCGTGTTGCCGCTGGTGGGTTCGATGATGACTGAGCCCGGCAAAAGCAGCCCGCGGGCCTCCGCGTCCTCTATCATCGCCAGCGCCGCGCGGTCCTTGGCGCTGCCGGACGGATTGAAGGATTCCATTTTGGCGCACAGATCCGCCGCGATGCCGTTTTTCTTGGCGAAGCGGCTGAGGCGCACCAGCGGCGTGTTGCAGATGAGGGTTTGCAACGATTCATGGATGAGCATGTGGGATCATTCCTCCTTATGTCTGATGAAATGAAAGCGGGGCAGGCACAAGCCCACCCCGCGTTTTGTTTCGGCCGGCTCAGATGTCGGGCGCGGTTTTCCGCTTCTCGCGCTCCATGTCCAGCAGGTCTTGCAGGGTGATGGAATCCACGACGCTCTTGATGGCATCGTCGAGCTTGGTGTACAAATGCAACGGAACGCAGTATTGACACCGCTCGCAACGGTTACAGTCGTCCTCAAGACAGGCCACGGGGGCCATGTTGCCCTCTGTGAGCCGGAAAATCATGCCGGGCGTGTATTCCGCAGGGTCCAGCGCCAGTCTGTAACCGCCGTGAGGGCCGCGAGCGCTTTTGACATAGCCCGCGCGGGACAGCATCGTGATGATCTGTTCGAGGTATTTGATCGAAATCGCCTGGCGATCCGAAACAGATTTGAGCGAAATGAAATCGCCGCAGTCGTTGTAGGCAAGGTCCAACATGAGTCGCAGGGCGTACCGGCCGCGCGTAGAAATCTTCATGAAAATGGCCCCCCTCACGTTCTTTTGTTGAGTTTATGTTAGATTATCTAAGACAGTTTAGCACAGAAAAGCGCAGCTGTCAATCCATACCTGGGTGGAATGATTAGGATATTTTGGCTTTTGCGGTCCTTTACATCCTCGAGGTGCTGTGTTATGCTTGCCCTTGGGTGATAACGCGATGAATGAACGATACGAATCCTTGTTGACGGCGCTTTTAGGCTATTGCGCGCAACCCCTCGTACCCATGCATATGCCCGGACACAAGCGCAATTTGGGTGTGCCGCTTGGGGGTCTGCCCTATGGAATCGATGTCACGGAGGTGGGGCCGTTCGATGCGCTGCACGCGCCCGACGGACTGCTGCGCGATGCCATGGAAAGGGCAGCGCGGGTCTATGGATCGATAAAGACACACTATCTGGTCAATGGTGCCAGCGGCGGGCTGCTGGCGGCCGTTCGCGCGCTGTCGAAGCCGGGTGGGCGCGCCGTCGTGGCGCAGAACAGTCACCGTGCCGTTTACCACGCGCTCGAGCTGTGCGGCATCGTGCCGGAGTACGTGGCGCCGCGCTGGGATGGCCGGTTTTCCGTGGCGGGCGGCGTGGACCCGGCCGATGTGGCCGCGGCGCTGGACCGGGCAGGAGAAGCGCCGCTGGTGGTCGTCACATCGCCCACTTATGAAGGTGCGATTTCGGACATCCGGCGCATCGCGGACGCGGCTCATGCCTGCGGCGCGCTGCTGCTGGTGGATGAGGCCCATGGCGCGCACCTGCCGTTTTCGGATCGGTTTCCGCAGAGCGCCGTTCGTCTGGGTGCGGACATCGTGGTACAGAGTGTGCACAAGGTGCTGCCGAGCCTGACACAGACAGCGGTCCTGCACATCTGTTCGCATCGAGTTGATCCGCAGGCGGTGCAGCGTCAGTTGTCCATCTTTGAGACGAGCAGCCCATCCTTCGTGCTGTTGGCCTCCGTCGATGAGTGTGTACAGCTGATGGCGCGCGAAGGGGCTGCGCTGCTGTCCGCACACGCGGACCGGTTGGACACGTTTTCCGAGGCTGTATCTGCGCTTCACCATTTGCGCGTTCGCGGTCACGGCTCGGATGGACCCCATCCGGAAATGGTTGCGCTGGACCGGTCGAAGATATTGGTATCGACAGCAGGTACGGAGCTGCGCGGCGCGGAATTGTCGGAGCGGCTTTTGCGTGAGCATGGATTTGCGCTGGAGATGAGCATGGGCGACACGGCGCTGGCGCTGAGCAGTTGCTGTGACGCTGCCGGCGTGATTGAGCGGTTCGCGGATGCGCTGCGCACGATTGATGCGGGCTTGGTGGAGGTGAGGTGCGTTGATGCCCTGTGCGGAATCCCCGCCATAGCGCAGGCCATGCCGATTGGCGAGGCGCTGGCCCGGGAGGGTGAGTTTGTGCCGGTTACCAAGGCGGCCGGACGCGTTTGCCTGGAGTACATCTGGGCCTATCCGCCCGGCGTGCCGCTGCTGGCGCCTGGCGCGTGGGTGAGCGTGGAAGCCGCTGCTTTGATCGGTCAGCTGATCCGGCAGGGAACGCGGCTCTTCAGCACGTGCGGCGGACTGCCGGAGGTGGTGCGGGTATGTTAAAACTCGACGGTTTTCCCCGATATGAATTGACAGATGTACGGTGAAGCCGTTATCATAGACGGACAGGACCATGCATAGCATGTCACGAAGGAGTTGCAGATAAATGAAGAAGATCATCACGCTGGACACCCGCGAAATGAACTGCGAAGGCGGATGCGGCGAGTGCCAGACCTCCTGCCAGAGCGCTTGCAAGACCTCTTGCGGTGTGGCCAATCAGGAGTGCGAGAACAACTGAGTCATCGGATGGCGGGTTTCCTATCGAGGACATCCTCATTCCCCAGGTCTCCATCGCTTCGCTACGGACCTTCCTCCATGTCGTGAGGGGAAGGTCCGTAGCTTCGCTCAGGATGACCACGAAGCGTGGGCATGTGCGTCAGCCCGCCCATTCCGAATTTGGGAGAGAATCACCATGATACACACCTATGAAATGAATGGGCACCACTTCGTGCTGGATGTGAACAGCGGGTCGGTGCATGTGGTTGACGAAGAGACGCGGGCGCTGATCGAGCTGTATGAGCGGCTTGATGCGGACGCCTGCGTGGCTCAGATGATGGCGCGCTATCCGGCGCTGACCGAGGCCGAGATCCGCGTTGCGCTGCGGGAGATCGACGCGCTCAAGGCTGATGGGAAGCTGTACGGCGAGGACAGCCATCAGGACATGCCTGTGGCGCTCAAGCGGGACCAGACAGTCGTCAAGGCGCTGTGTCTGCACGTTGCGCATACCTGTAACCTCAACTGCGAGTACTGCTTCGCGAGCCAGGGGAAGTATCATGGTGAGCGGGCGCTGATGAGCTTTGAGGTGGGCAAGGCGGCGCTGGATTTTCTGGTGCGCAGTTCCGGCGCGCGGCGAAACCTCGAGGTCGACTTTTTCGGCGGCGAGCCGCTGATGAACTGGGATGTGGTGAAGCGGCTCGTGGCCTACGCGCGCGATATTGAAGGCGCGGCGGATAAGCGATTCCGGTTCACGCTGACCACCAACGGACTGCTGCTGAACGACGAAGTGACCGAGTTTTTGAACCGCGAGATGCACAATGTGGTGCTGAGCCTGGACGGGCGCAAGGAAGTGCACGACCGGCTGCGGAGAACCGTCAGCGATCAGGGCAGCTATGAGCTGATCGTGCCGAAGGTCCGGAAACGGGGCGATTCCAGAAATCAGGAGCGCTATTATATTCGCGGCACCTTCACCCGGGATAATCTGGACTTT
>JAVBTW010000123.1:0-3152 GCA_031555975.1 Eubacteriales bacterium | reverse complement strand
TCCAGCAGGTCCCAGTTCGCGGCCTCCAGAGCGGCCTTGGCGTCCTCGTATGAAACACCCGTCTTCTCCCGCAGTTTTTCTACCATCTCAAAATGATCCATCATGTCGCCCTCCGTTTATTGTCGTTGCTTCTCTCGATGGGTACATGATACTCGGCCCAGATTGGGTTGTCTTTCATATCGAATTAGAAAACCATTAGACTTCAACTGAACAAAAACTCATACAAGCCCTGCCTGCATTTTTTCAGGTTCGGGCGGATCATCCAGATGCCATCCTCCGTGGTCTGCTTGTATGCGCCTTCCTGGGGTAACCGGTATTGTTTCAAGTCGCCTTGCAGGTTCAATGCGCGCATCCCCAGCGCCGCCATGTCCAAGGGACTCAGGTTTGTCTCGACGCAAGACAGCGCCGCCTGAGAGACCCGGGCCAGCGTGATGGGGTCGGCGCTGGACTTGAGCTTGTCGATCATCCGGGACAGCAAGACCCGCTGGCGGCCCGCGCGCTGATAGTCGCTGTCAATCTTTCGCGTTCGGGCGTAGACCAGCGCGTGCGTGCCGGACATGTGGATGTTCTTGCCATACTTGGTCAAAGGCGTCATCAGTACGCCATTAAAAACGCGCTTCTTTTGATATGCCTTTTTCAGGCCCTCGTTGATGGCGTTCATCTCGGCCTTGGAGAGGGTCAGCTCAATGCCCCCCATGGCGTCGATAACTTTGGCGATGCCTTGAAAATCCACAACCGCGTATTTGGTCATGTTCAGCGCGAACGCGCTGTTGACCGCGAACAGCGCCAGATCGCCACCGCCCAACTTGTAGGCGGCGTTTGCCTTGTGCTCACCATCAGCGCCCATATCAAGCATGGTATCGCGCATGATGGAAGTCAGTTTCAGGTTGCCGCCGTCGCCGAATGAGGCAATCATGATCGAATCGGTGCGGCCCCTGCCGCCGTTTGATTCGCCCGCGTCCGCGCCCAGCAACAGGATGTGGGTGTAGCCATCCGGCAGTTTTGTGTTGACCGCCAAGTCAGGCCTGGATCCGCTAAAGAAATTGTTCCGGATCAGCAGTCCGCTGGTCAGCGCAAACACCGCGATGAGCACCGCCACTGCGAACGCCAGCTTGAACAGCGACGACAGGCAACCGCGCTTGCGTTTGGGCGTTTGTCTAGGTTGCTGCATGAATGGATCCGATGTTGCGCGCTTCTTTTTCTTCTTTTGGGGGTTTTGCTCGTAGTACATGGGGTCACGCTCCGTCTGCCTGTCGTATCTTTGCGCCGTCCGTCATCGTGACGACGCCGTTTTCTCTCACCCAGATCCCGTCCACAGAATCCATCGCGTCGATCAGCGCCAGCGCCTGCTCGTAGGGCAGCAAAAACGCTGCGGTGGACAGGTAATCCGCAAGCCCGCTGTCCTCGCACAGAATTGTGGCTTGCAGGCACTCGCCGCCGGGCATCAGCGTATCCGGGTCGATCAGGTGATGATAGCGTATGCCGTCCACCTCATAGTAGCGCTGATAGCCGCCGCTGGTGACCACGGCCAGGTTGGCAATGGCCAATCGCGCCACGACGCCGCCGCGCTCCGGGTCCTGCACACCGACGGTCCAGTAGTGCCGCCCGTCCAGAGGCGGATCACCCGCACGAATGTTGCCGCCCGCGTCGATCAGGAAAGAGGGCATGTCCGCCCGAATCAGATCCGCCACTCGCTCCACCGCCCAGCCTTTGGCCACAGCGCCCAGGTCCAGTTTCGTCCGGTCCTGCGCCGCCGCCTTCAAGACGGATAACGGAGGCACTTTTGTTCCCTGTTCGCGGTACGTGTGCCATATTTCAAGCACCGCGCCCAGCCTTGGATCCATGCGGCGGCCAGTTTTTTCGTACAGCGAATCACAAAACGCCAGCAACTCAACCAGTTCGGGCGCAGGCGTCGTCAGCGCACCCTGGTTGTAGGCGTAGACGCCGTTCACGCCGTCGCGCGGGGTGTACCGGTCAAAGATGCGGTGAAGCCTGAGAAACTCCTGATGGGCGCGCTCGGCGATCCGGTCGAACGCCGCCTGGTTGTCCGCGTAGCCGGTCAACGAGACGACCGTGTCAAAGGCGTCATACCAAGTGGCCGTGTATTTGTGTGGACCGCCGCAGGATGTGAGCTGGAGGGCAAGCACGCAAGTAAGCACCAGCGCCATGATGCGCTTCGTCAAGAAAAAGCCCCTCCTCCCACAGATCATTGCCACATTATATCATGATTTCGTTCTGTCCACAACCGGGGAGAAATCCAATGGTTTCAACGGCCTGTCGCTGGAATGGCCGCTGTCGCGCGCCACGGAGCGATCCAGCCACAGCAAAAGAAGCCCGAGAACGAGCTTCTTTCATCAGCGCCCCACAGTCTCCGGTAAATCGACAAACAGTGCAGGCGTTGCGCCTCAATGAAATTCATCAAGGCGCTGCCCCCTCCGGCCCTGACGGGTGCTTAGCTTGCGAAATCGTCCGGCGCGGTCATGTTGGCGAGTTGGTTGCCGGTCTTGGCGTCCACGATGAGGATCGCCGCCTTGGGGTTGTCGTTCTCGCTGAGCAGCGCCTGGTAGGCGGGCGCGGAGCTCGACAGCAGCGCCAAGGTGAACATGGTGACCATGTCCTCGCTGAACTTTGCGCTGTCCACCTTCAGCGTGATGGCGCTGAAATCGTCGCTGGCCGTGAAGGCGGTCACGGAGCCGCTGTCGCCCGATGTCAGCAGGTTGCCGAGCATGGTGTTGAGGTTCGCCTTCCATGCGCCGAGCAGCGAAAGGTGCGCGTCCTCTGTCATCAGGTAGGTGTATACCCCGTCCTCGTGGGTGACTGTGATGCCGTGCTGCGACGCCTCCTCCAGCACCGCGGCCTCCTCATTGAGCATGAGGCTTTCCGGGATCCGGCGCACCACCTGGCCGTCGGCGGGCGCATCGCCAGCATCATCGGCGGGCACATCACCCTCATCATCGACCAGCGTCGGCGCGCGCCACTCGCCCTCGGGGATGTCCTTGGGGTCGCCGTCATAACCCACCCAGCCCACGAATCCGTTCCCCTTGGCGGTCTCCATGTCATGGTAGCCGTAGGGCAGGAACACGTCGGGATAGGGCGTGTAGAACTCCAAGCTCTCCCTCGGCCCCCAGACCACGAGGCTGTTCACGCCGCCG
>JAVBTW010000016.1:0-5334 GCA_031555975.1 Eubacteriales bacterium | reverse complement strand
ACCAGCATGTAGGAGGGGATCAGCCCACCGGAGAACAGCATGCTGAAGAACAGGATCCACACAAAGATGCTGCGCGCGCGGAACTTGTGGGTCGGCTTGGAAAGTGGATAGGCGCACAGCACCGTCAAAACCAAGTTGAGCCCGCCGCCGATCAACACGCGCTGAACTGTGACCAGCATCGCGCGCCAGAATGCCACGCGGTTGAGCACGTAGGTATACGCGGTCCAGGTGAACTCCACTGGCCACAGCGTGACCATGCCTGCTGCCGCCGCGGACTTGCCCGAGAGGGAGACCGCCAACACGTGCACCAGCGGCAGCACACAGATCAGCGCGACGAACAGCAACACCGCCATATTGATCCAGAGGAATACCCTGCGGCTCCTCGATTGTCCGATTGAGACCATGGTATCCCTCCTTTAGAAAATGCGGTAATCCGCGAATTTGTAGGCCAGGTAGTACGACGAGGAGATAAAGAGGAACGAGATCACCGACTTGAAGAAGCCCACCGCTGTCGCGGGGCCGAACTGTGCGTCCAGCAGGCCCATGCGGTAGACGAACGTGTCGATGATGTCGCCGGATTCGTATACTGCAGGGCTGTACATGTTAAACACCTGATCAAAACCTGCGTTCAGCACGTTGCCCAGGCTCAGCACGCACATCAGCACCACGATCATCTGCATGCCCGGCAGCGTCACATGCCAGGTCTGTTGCCAACGGTTTGCGCCGTCAATGATCGCAGCCTCATACAGTTCTTGATCGACGCCCATGATCGCGGCCAGATACACGACCGTGCCAAATCCGAATTCCTTCCATAGATGGGTTACGATCAATGTGCCGCGGAATGTGCTGTTGCTGCCCAAGAAGAACACCGGGTCCCCGCCGAACAGGCCGATGACCTTGTTCACAATGCCGGTGTTGGGCGAGAGCAAATCGACCAGCACACCGCCCAGTATGACCCATGACAGGAAATACGGCAAGTAAATCATCGTCTGCACCGAGCGCCTGACGGCCGATGAGGCCACTTCATTCAGCATCAGCGCAAAGGTCAGCGGCACGAGGATGCCCGCCACGATCTTGAAAATTGCGATGACGATCGTGTTGATGAACGCGCGCTGGAATCCGGGCAGTGCGAAGATGAATTCAAAGTTGCCCCAGCCGATCCACTGCTGGTTGCCAAACAAGCCCTTTGCGGGAATAAACCGTTGAAAAGCCATGATCAAACCGGCCATCGGCACATAGCTGAAAATCAGCACCAGCACGATGCCGGGGATGATCATCGCGTAGTAGGCCGATTCGCGGCGGAATTTCTTCATAGAGTAGGGAGCCAGATGTGTCGTCTGCTTTGTCAAAGCGTTCACCAACTCTTTTCTGGTTGAGGTATAGAGCGCTCTACCAGTGTGGGGCAGACGTTCAGTCTGCCCCACACCACCCGATCCGTCTTTGGCCTCGCGCGTTGGCGGCGTGTACATCGGCAGTGAGCGGTTGGGGTCCTGGCGATTGCCGGAGACTCAAACCGCACCCGTCCTGTTGCGCCGGGAGCACTTCACAATCTGCGAGGCCACTTTTTATGCCTGCTTCGACTCCGCGTACCATGCGTTCACTTCGTCGGTGATGGCCTGGCCGCCGCCCGCGTGCCACGCGGCGACGACATTGTCAAACTCGTCCAGCGGCATCTCGCCGGTGATCATCTTCAGAACCGCCTCGTCGTAGGCGCTGTCGATGATGGACTTGTACGTGTTCATCGATTCGGTCGGCGGGCCAAAGTACTGGCTCAACAGCGTCTCACCTGGGGTGAGCTGCTGTTCGTCCTGCACCTGGCAGGAACCGTCAATGCCGAACACGCGCGTCCAGCCCCACATCAGGCGGTCGCCTTTCATGCCATCCAGCGTGTACTGCCACATCTGCTTCTGCTCGCCGTACAGTTCGCCCGGATCGCCGCTCTCCAAGTGCGGACGGATCGCGCGGGTGGTGTCAATGTTCTTCAGAGGCGTCATCATAAACACGGGGGACAGCTTCCAGATGCCTTCCGCATCGGCGCCGGGGTTGGAGTAGTAGGCGTACTCCTGCTTCTCGGGGTCAAAGGTCTTGTCGCAATACAGATTCGCCAGCTGCACCACGATCTCGGGGTTGGGGCACTTCGAGCTGGCGCAGAACCAGGTACTGGTGGCCATCTCGGTGCCGACGATGGTCGGAGCGCCGTCCGCGCTGGGGAGGTCGTAGGGATACCAGTCGGCTTCCGCAAAGTTGTTCACATTGTCCTGCAGAGGGGACAGCGAGGTCCAGTGCGCGCCATACAGCACACCGGTCTGGCCGGCGGCGACGGTCTCGTTGCACTTGGTGCCGTCTTTCACGATGAATTCGGTGTCCAGCAGGCCCTCTTTGTACATCTCGTTCAGCTTTGTCAATGCAGCCTTCATCTCAGGCTGTGTCTGGCCGTACACGAGCTTGCCGTCCTTTTCGATCCACATATCCGGATACGCGCCATAGCCGTAGCAGAACAGGTTGATCTTGTGGTTGGCGTTGAATCCGAACGGGTCCTTTTCAATGGTCATGCCGACCGTGCCATCGCCGCCGATTTCCTTGAACGCCTTCATGATATCGATCAATTCGTCGATGGTCTTGGGGGGTTGCTTGCCGGCCTTCTCCAGCCAGTCTGTGCGCAGCCACAGCACGCCGCCGCGCTCGATGTCCGCGTCAACGACAGGCAGCGCCCACTGCTTGCCGCCGATCGTGCAGGAGATGGCCGGGGCGTCGCCGCCCTGCTCCAAAATGCTCTTGAGCAGGTCGGATTGATGTTCCTCAATCAACGGCCCCATCTCGGCCAGCAGGCCGGCCTCGACGCACTGGCCCAGCTTGACCTTGCCGGTCGGGCCATCCAGGCGGATGATGTCCGGGATGTTACCGGCCGCCAGGGAGGCGTTGAATTTCTGGTCATACTCTTCCTGGTCACTGGCAATCCAGCTGTACTCGATCTTATAGCCGTAGGTTTCGGCGATCAGATCGTTCCAGCGGTTGTTCTGAATGGTCTCGCCAATGGCGTTCAGCGACCGGTTCTGTGTGTTGGTGTCGATCAGTAGCACGGAAGTGATCGTAGTGAGTTCCTTTTCACCGGACTCGGCCAGTGCCGCAGGCAATGCCGCAAACACGAGCATCAACGCCAGAACGACCGCCAGGATACGCGATTTTCCATGGAACATACTTTTTACCCTCCCATAGTCTATTGGCCGAAAAATGCATGTTTCACACTTTTCACACCGCTTTCATATTACCTTAGCAAATCAAATCTGTCAATGACATAAACGAAAGTTCCTTTACATGGCTTTCTCATAATCGGCAGATATCACAACGCCAATGCCCTGTATCATGTGTTAGAGGGTAGCATAACTCGCGATTGCTGAGGATGATGCGTCGAGAAGCGCAGCATTCATGCGCATGCCAGGAGAACCCCACCGCTTTCGTTGACAATTCTCCCTGTGTGCAGTATACTGTACCCCATAATGTAAAGCAGACTGGATACGAGGAATAGGGGGAGTTATATGGATTCCAGGTTTGCAATGTACCTTCTTAAGCGGTTTGGTATGGCCATTTTTACGATATTTTTGGTCATTACCATCACTTTTTTTGTCATGCATGCGATACCGGCCAGCCCCTTCAGTTCTGAAAAGGCCAAGTCTGACAAGACCATCGCCGCGCTGGAGGCCAAGTACGGCTTTGACAAGCCGGTGGGCGTCCAGTATATGAACTACCTCAAGGGCGTCGCACAGTTTGATTTCGGCCTCTCCACGGGTTGGGTCGGGAATTCTGTGTTCGATCTGATCAAGGACGGCTTCAGTTATTCTGCCAAGATCGGATTCAGCGCAGCCGTGGTTGCGATCGTATTCGGCGTTTTTCTGGGCGCGATGGCGGCGCTTAGACGAGGAAAAACCCTTGACAGGATCATTCAGGTGGCCACAACGGCGCTGGTCTCGATGCCGTCGTTCGTCATGGCCACGCTGCTGCTGCTGTTTCTTGGGCTCAGGCTTGGATGGTTTCCAACGATGGGCAACCAGCCCGGCGGATTGGTGCTGCCCGTGATCTCGCTGTCCCTGTATCCGATGGCCTACATCACGCGGCTTGAGCGGTCCAGCATGCTGGATGTGCTGGGCCAGGATTTTATCCGCACCGCCCGCGCGAAGGGACTGCAGCGGTTTAAGGTGCTGTTCAAACACGCAATGAAGTGCGCGCTCAGTCCGGTGATCACTTATGCCGGTCCCATGATGGCTTATATCCTGACGGGCAGCATGGTGGTGGAGAACATATTTTCGGTTCCGGGCCTTGGGCGGCTGTTCGTCAACAGCATGCTGCGCACGGACTACATGATGATCATGGGCGTCACGATCTTCCTCGCGGTGATGATCATCATGATGAACTTTCTGTCGGACATCCTGTACAAGGTCATGGATCCGCGAATCGATTTGGCATAGGTGGTTGAACATATGAATGACAACACGCTCAAGAAAAATCCGTTCAGTATGCAGGTCGATCCGGCGCTGTTTCTGCCCGCGACCGACGAGGAAAAGGCTCAGCAGACCACAACGCGCGAATCGGTTTCGTTTATGCGCGACGCCATGCGCAGGCTTCGGAAGAACCATCTGGCGATGGGTTGTTTGGTGCTGATCATTTTGATCGCGCTTGTCGCGTTCATTGTGCCCTCGTTCTATCCTTACACGTATCAGCAGCAGTCGATCACCTCCAAGAACCTGTGGCCGATGCAGTATTCCAAGAACGAGACCGCGAAAATCAACAAGGGCGAATCAGTGTTCCCTCACATCATGGGCACCGACAGCCTGGGCCGCGACACCTGCATCCGCGTGATCTACGGCACCCGCATCTCACTGCTGGTGGGCATCATCGCGGCGGTCATCGTCGTGGTGATCGGCATCATTTACGGCGCCATCTCCGGGTTCTTCGGCGGCAAGGTGGACTTGGTGATGATGCGCATCGTGGACATCATCTACTCGCTGCCCGATGTGCTGATTGTGATTCTGCTGTCGGTGGCGATCAGGGATACGGTCACGACCTCGACCAATCCGCTCATCCAGAAGATGGGCGCGGGCATGATTTCGATCTTCATCGTGTTCGGACTCCTCTATTGGGTCGGCATGGCGCGCCAAGTGCGCGGCCAGATTCTGTCGATCAAGGAGCAGGAATACGTGCTGGCCTCGCGCTCCATCGGCGCTTCGCCCGCGCGCATCATCAGAAAGCATATGATTCCCAACTGCGTGTCGGTCATCATCATCACCGCAGCCATGCAGATTCCGTCCGCGATCTTCACGGAGAGCTTTCTATCGTTTC
>JAVBTW010000164.1:0-4700 GCA_031555975.1 Eubacteriales bacterium | reverse complement strand
CTGTGACTCCGGTGTGCAAATGATGGTCGCGGTGAGCCAGGTGGACATCCGGCTTGCGCTGAAAAACAGGCTCGATGCGCCGAAGAGGCGCCGTGCGCGGGTCACATTCCGGTCCGTCCTTGCATATGCGCCCGCCGCGCTGTGCACGATGCTGACCGCCTATCTGCTGATGGACGGCAAGTTGCCCGCCGCCATCTTCGCGCTGGCGTCCGGCGGACTCTCTTTGACCAGCTTGCTCAGGCTCAGTCCGCCCAAGCAGCAGACGCTGCCGGATGTGACCGGAGAGACCCGTGTGGACCCCGTCGAGTTGAGCAGGCGCATGGAATCGCTGTTTGCGATGCTGGACGAGCGGATGTCAGCTGAGCAGGCCGAGGACAGCCAACCGCTGTTGCTCTCGTCGGGGCTGATGGAATCGGTGCAGATGCTGATGGAGGCAAAGCTCACAGAGGACGGTCAGTTTGCGCTGAAGGCGCTGCCCCAGATGATGGCGGCGCTGCAGGGACAGGGCGTCGAGGTCGTGATGTACACGCAGGAGCGCAAGGCCGAATTTGACTTGTTGCCCGCGCCGGTGGGCGGTGAGACGATCCGGCCCGCGCTGAAAAAGGACGGCCGCCTGCTGCTGCGCGGTCAGGCGACGATAAAAGGATAACAGACATGACAGAACAGTTGACGATCACCGACTACTTTGGGTTTGATCTGGGCGATGGCGAGAGCGCCGTTGCATGGGTCCGTTCGGGGACGCAGACGGAGCCCCAACTCATTGAGATTTCTGGCCGAAAGAGTTGCCTCACCGCGCTGGGCGAACATGGCGAGATGGGCACGCTGATCGGCGAACAGGCGTACCTCGCAGACGCGGACAAGCTCTATCTTCGGTTCAAATCAAAATACCTGGATGACCGCGAGTACGCAGCGCCGCTGATCAGGCGGTTTGCGCGGGCCGTATTGTCCGAGCTGATGAAGTCCGGCAAGCTGACGGATGTTGACCGCGCAGCTTTCTTTGTGGGCTGCCCTTCCGGTTGGTCTGACTGTGACCGGGACGACTATAAGCTGCTGTTCGAGCAGGCGGGGTTCCGGAATGTGACCATCGTCAGCGAATCCCGCGCCGCTTTTTTGTTTGTGCGCGAATCGGGCGAGTTGAACCTGTCCGACAGCACACTCGCGCGCCCCACGCTGATTATCGACAGTGGATCGAGCACAACGGACCTCACGTTCATCAACGAATTGCGGACGGTGCGCGCATTTGACTTTGGCGAGACGCACCTCGGCGGAGGGCTGATAGACCAGATGCTGCTGGAGGTAAACCTGAGGAGGAGCGCGAGCAGGTACCGGCTGGCAGAGATCTTTGAGCAGTGTCCCCAGTACCTGGCGAGGTGCGAACTGGAAGCGCGCAAGGTCAAGGAGATGTACTTCACCCGGCGAACGCAAGGGGGCGGCGCGCACTTCTCCGTGCCCTGTGAATCCAGCGTGAAGATCTATTACCAGCGCCCGCCGCTCAGTTTGGACATCTGCTGCGACGATCGCGACATGGATGAGATCCTCAAGACCCCCATCGCGCAAAACGGCGGGAAGAGCTATCTGGATGCCTACAAGAAATGCCTCATGGACGCGCGGGATCAGCTAAAGACCGCACCGCCCGAGCAGATTCTGATGACCGGCGGCGCGTCCAGAATGGATTTTATCGCCCAGATGGCGCAGCAGGTATTTCCGGACACCCGCATTCTGTTCGGCGCGGAACCTGAGTTTTCCATCGCCCGCGGACTGTGCTATGCGCTGCGCGTGGACAAAAAGACGGAGGCGTTCGAGCGCGATGTCAGGGCGCTGATCGATTCTGACGATGTGGAGGACATGATCCTGCATGCGCTGCCCAGGCTGTTTTACGCGGCCGCGCCTGCCATCACGGACGGGCTGATCGAGGATTGCGCCGTGCCTGCGTTTAGGCGCTGGAAGGCGGGCGAGCTTCAGACCATGGCAGGGATGTCGGACGAGGTGCGCGTACGGCTGGAAGACAGCCTAAAAAATGGCGCCATCAAGGACGCCATGGCGCCGGCCATCGGCATGTGGCTGGAGAGCATCCGGCCCGAGATCGAAGCGCTGACGGACCCCATCTGCGCGCGGTATGATTTGCCGCTGACCTCGCTCAGGCTTCCGTCGGCGCTGGGAATGGACGCCGTCAGGATCGACGTGGCCACCGGCGATCTGATGGACTTTTCGGTGCTTCAGACCGTCGTGGACGTGGCGATCGGCGCCATCGTCGGCGGCCTGCTCGGCGGCGGCGGCGTGGCGCTTCTGATGGCGGGGCCCATCGGATTTGTGATCAGCTTTGCGATCGGATTTGTCGCCTCGCGGCTGGGCACGAGTTATGCGAAAAAGCATCTGGACAATGTGGAGATTCCGCAATGGATGCGCATGATCTTCACCACGGGCGCGTTCCGGCGTCAATTGGAGGGCAAGCGCGAACAGCTTGAGCATCAGTTCGCAGATCAACTCATCACCACCATCGACCCACCGACGGAGCAGATCGACGCGCTGCAAAGGACCATCACA
Source organism: Eubacteriales bacterium (assembly GCA_031555975.1). Classification (GTDB taxonomy): domain Bacteria; phylum Bacillota; class Clostridia; order Christensenellales; family Aristaeellaceae; genus JAJDGF01. The sequence continues at coordinate 2,156 of JAVBTW010000164.1, read as the reverse complement.
GGCGCCATTGAGCGCCAACTCGGCCAGATGGCGGACCGCGCGCGGCTGCTGATCCACTGACGGCGGCGCACCGTAAATGACGCAATTTTGTGACTTCAAGGAGGTATTTCACATGTCCAACTTTTCACTTGCCAAGAACCCGCCGCCGCTGGGCTTCGGCTTCATGCGGCTGCCGATGAAGGATGGCCAGGTTGACCTCCAGCGCGTATGCGACATGGTGGACGAGTACATGGCTGCGGGCTTCAACTACTTTGACACGGCGTGGGGTTATCATGACGGAAAGAGCGAAGAGGTGATCCGGCAGAGCGTCGTGGAGCGCTATCCCAGGGACAGTTACACCATCGCCACCAAGTTCCCCATCTGGGCGGTGGAGATTGACATGTACCCCGAGATCATCTTCAATCGTCAGCTCAAGCGCACGGGCGCGGGCTATTTTGACTACTATTTGGTGCACGCGGTGGACGCGGCCAAGCTGGAAAAGCTGGACGAGTATCGCGTGTGGGAGTTCATCGCGCAAAAGAAGGCCGAAGGCCTGATCAAGCACATTGGATTCTCATTCCATGACAGCGCAGAGGTGCTGGAAAAAGTGCTCACTCAGCACCCGGAGACGGAGTTGGTGCAGCTGCAACTCAACTACGCGGACTGGGACGACGCCAAGGTTCAGGCGGGCGCGTGTTACGATGTGTGCATGAGACACGGCGTACCGGTGGTGATCATGGAGCCGGTTAAGGGCGGCTCATTGGCGCACATGACGCCGGATGTGCAGCAGATCTACCGTGCAGCGCGGCCGGACGCGTCGGTAGCTTCATGGGCCATGCGGTTTTGCGGCTCATTGGACAATGTGATCTGCGTGCTGTCTGGCATGTCCACAGGGGATCAATTGAAAGACAACATCGGCACCATGAAGAACTTTGTGAAGCTGACCGATGACGACCGCGCCGCCATTGCGCGGGTGCTGGCTGCGCTGGCGGCTGTGCCGACGATCCCCTGCACGGCCTGCAAATACTGCATTGAGGAGTGTCCGCAGCAGATCAAGATCCCCGAGATCCTCAAGGACTACAACCAGTTGCTGACCTATGGAGACGAAAAGGCTGTACGGCAGCACTACAACAACATCACGAGCAATCCCGTCGAGGCGAAGGCCAGCGCCTGCATCGAATGCGGCGTCTGCGAGAGCCGCTGCCCGCAACACATCGAGATCATACGGCGGCTGAAGGACTGCGTTGCCGCGTTGGAGACGTAATCAGAATAAAAACCGGCACACGCCCGCGGCGAGTGCACAAAGAAAACAGAACTGCCGCGCTGGCGAGGACGCCAGTGCGGCAGTTTTACGCATTTTCGGTTACAGCATTGCGGCAGGATCATCCAGCGCGCTTACGCGGTGACGGTGACGCCGGCGCGAAGTTGGATGGGTCCGCCGAGGGGCAGCGCCTGCCCTCTGACCTCGACCGCCTCCAGTTCTACCGCGCCGCCCAAACAGCGCAGCTCAAACTTGCCCTCGTCGATCACAACCTCACCCCAGGCGCCGCCGAATGCCCACAGGCTCCGGTGCTCGCCTTGGCCGATGGGGTGAAACGAGACCTTCTTTTCCGTCATGTCCACACAGAGACCTTGATATGCCATCACCAGCGACCAAGCGGCCATGGATCGGGCATAGTTTCCGCCGCACTCGATCTCGTTCCACGGGTTCCTGCGCTCACCGTCGTAGCGGTCGCGCACGGCCTTGACGCACAGCTCGCCCTCTTTCACCAGCCCGCGCAGGATCATGTGGCATGCGGCCGAGTACTCAAAGCCATGCATGGTCTCTTCAGCATAGGGCGCGCTGATCAAGGGCCGCACTTTGCCATCGGGATAGGCGCAAATGATCAGCCCCGCCTCATCCTGAAGGCAGTAAATCCGGCAGGGATTGAATACTTCGCCCATGCGCGGCACGTAGTTATGCCGGAAAATGGAGGCCAGCGCCGTTTTGACTTTTTCCGCGTCAAACAGCTCGCCCAGGCCGCAAAGGTCCGCATGCCACTGTCCCAGCAATTGGTCAATGGAAGAGCCCTCGCCGACCTGATATTTGATCTGGCCCGCCTCCGCGTTCCAGTACGCGCCCATCACGTCGTCCTCGTAAAACTTTCCGGTGTTGTCCTCGAACGGCTCCAGGATGG
>JAVBTW010000109.1:0-3518 GCA_031555975.1 Eubacteriales bacterium | reverse complement strand
TCCAGCCACTTGTCGATCGTGGCCTCGTCATACACCCCCTCGAATGCCCGATTGACCAGCCGCCTGAGCTTTCCGGGCGTCGCCATGCGGCGCAGCAGGTGATACAGGAAGAAGTCGTGCAAGTCGTAAGGACCGACCAGTTCCTCCGTCTTTTGGGCGATCTGGCCCTCCTTGGGCGGCAGCAGTTCGGGACTGACGGGCGTGTCCAGGATGTCCAGCAGACACGCGCTGAGCTGCTTGTCCTCCGCCGTGTCGGCGATATGGCGCACGATGTGGCGGATCAGCGTCTTGGGTACGCCGCCGTTGACCGCGTACATGGACATGTGGTCGCCGTTGAACGTGGCCCAGCCCAGCGCCAACTCAGAAAGGTCGCCGGTGCCGACGACCAGCCCGTTTTCCATGTTCGCCAGGTCCATCAGCACCTGTGTGCGCTCGCGCGCCTGGGCGTTTTCGAAGGCCGCGTCGTGGGTGTCCATGTCATGGCCGATGTCCGCGAAGTGCTGCTCGACGCTCTTGGCGATGCTGATCTCGCGCAGGCTGGACCCCAGACACGCGGCCAGCTGGTACGCATTGTTCTTGGTGCGGTCGGTCGTGCCGAAACAGGGCATGGTGACCGCGTGCAGGTTCTCACTGGGCAGGCCGAGCTTTGTGAGCGCGCGCGCCGCCACGATCATCGCCAGCGTGGAATCCAATCCCCCGCTCACGCCCAACAGCGCCGTCTGGCAGCGGATTTTCCGCATGCGCTGGACAAGGCCCTCCACCTGGATGGCCAGGATCTGTTCGCAGCGGGCGGCCCGTTGCGCCGCGTCGTCCGGGGTGAACGGCGACGGGCTGACGGCGCGGGTGAGCGCGATGTCCACGGGCGTCAGGCGCAGACCGTACGCGCTGCCTGCCGGGACCTGGCAGCAGATGCCCGATTGGCACTGGCGCGCGTCCAGATAGCCCAGGTCCAGCTCCGTCACCGTCAGCCCCGCGCTGAACGGACCGGCCTCTTGCACACACCGGCCATGCTCATAGATCATCCGGCGCCCGGAATAGCAAAGGTCCGTCGTGGACTCCCCCGGACCCGCGCAGGCCATCACAATGCCTAAGGCCCCGGTCTCTGATGCCGCCGCCAGCCGCGTCCGCATCCGCTCCGGCGACCCGGCAATCTCCGGGAACGCGCTCGGGCAGGCCAGAATCGTCGCGCCCGCAGCGCCTGACGCAGCGCCGTCCACAGAAATGCTCAGCCGGAACCCGGGCAGCCCGTCGCAGCACCACAGCGCCTCACCACAGCTGATGATCGCGGCCCAATCCGGCGCCAGCTCAATCATGCCCTCGTCCGCCTGGCCGCCCGCGAAATGGCGCGACGATTCCGGAGACAGGTTTTTTTTCGGGACCAGATAGAGACAACCGTCTCTGCCGACCAGCGCCGCGCAGTTGTACAGCCCACCCCGCAAGCGCACGGGCAGTCCGACGACCGTGAGCATGTCCAGGGTTTCCGCTGCATTTGCGACTTGGCGGAGCGCCTCCAGCGCGGCCTGCTGCAGCGCGGGCTGCAGGAACAGGTCGCCGCAGCTCGCGCCTGTCAGGCACAACTCCGGCAGTACCAGCAGCTTGACCTGTTGGGCGGCCGCCTCCCTCATCAGCCGGATGATCTCCTCAGCATTGGTTTTGGGGTCGCACAGCGCGATGTTGGGTGTGCCGGCGGCAACGCGAATAAACCCGTCTCGCATGAACGTCTGGCCTCCTTCATATATGTCTCGTCGCGTCCATTATAACCCAAACCGGGACGCGGCACAAAGAAAACTTTTTGGTGCGGAGGACGCATATGTATTGGAAGGCGACGCGGCCGATCGCGCTTGCGCGAATGCGGGCGAGGCGGGCGGCGCGGCGCGGGGGGCGAGGGTGCGCTCACACAGTTTGTGGTTGCGCCGCACAGTTTCAATTGTTTCGCGCAAACAGATGTGGTATAATAGGCGAATAGGCATCCCCTTTCAGGAGGTCAATATGGACAATCGCGATGGGCTTTTGCGGGAACAGAGCGACGCTGCGCGGGTGCAGCAATTGCTGTGCGCGGTGATCGAGCAGGCCAAGGACTCGTCCCTGGCACATGAGGGCGCCATTCAGATGCTGCTGAACGACGCTTGGGAAGAATTGCGGCTGAAGCCCACCGCGCTCTCTGTGCAGGACTTGGACACGCTGGGCAATGAAGTGAACCGGTTTTTGCTGAGAAAGGCGCTGCTGGGCGGGCGCGCCGCGCAATATGAGCGCATGCTAAAGAACCCCTACTTCGCCCGCGTGGATTTTCGGGAGGATGGCGCTGTGGCCCCGGAGCGGATCGTCATCGGGCTTTACAGCCTGCAGGGGCCGGACGGCGGTCTCGCGGTGCACGACTGGCGCGCGCCCATCTGCAGCCTGTATTATGATGCCACTCCCGGCCCAGTCAGCTACCCTTCACCCAGCGGCGTGATCTCAGGTGACATGACCCTCAAGCGCCAGTATCGGTTCGACGAGGGCAGGCTCACCTTCTTTGTGGACACCGATGTGGCCATCGACGACGCGATGCTGATGGACATCCTCAAGAGCGCGACCTCCTCCCGCATGCGCTCCATCGTCTCCACCATCCAGCGCGAACAGAACCGGGCCATCCGCTCCGACGGCATGGGCGTGCTGTCGGTGGTCGGCGGCGCGGGCTCCGGCAAGACCTCTGTGGCGATGCACCGCGCGGCCTATCTGCTGTACCGTCACGCGGGTACGCTGGACGCGTCCTCCATCGCCACGCTGTCGCCCACCAGCGCGTTCAGCGAGTACATCGGCTCGGTGCTGCCCGATCTGGGCGAGGAAAACACGCGCATGCCGGTGCTGCACAAGCTGCTCGCCCAGGTAACCGGCATCGCTCCGGAACTGCCGCTCAAGCAGATCGAACGGCTGAGCCAGCCCGCCTACACCCTGCGCCGGGACAGCGTGGGCCAAAAGAGCGGGCCGGACTTCGTGGCGCTGATGGACGCCTACATCGACCGGTTCGGCGCGGAAGGGCCCGCGTTTTCCGACATTGCCGTGGGCGAGCAGGTGCTGATCAAGCGGGGCGAGCTGGAAAGGATGTACAGGAGCGAGTTCCGGATGCTGAACCCCTTCCTGCGGCTGACGCGCATTCAGGCTGTGGCACAGCAAAAAATGGAGGCCAGCGAGCGCTCGCTGCGCGGCCAGTATGAGCGCCGCTTTTCGGCCAAATACAAGGGCAGAGAGCTGGAAATGGCGGCGCGCATGGCCGTGTCGCAGCGGTTGTCGCCCGCGAAAGCCCAGATCCGGCGCATGCTGAAGCTGGATCCGCTGATGCTGTACGCGGAGGCCGTCGCCGACCTGCCCGAGCCGCTTGCCGAGGCCGCCACAGAAAACGCGGCGGCGCAGCTGATCTGGTGGGAGGACGCCGCGGCCATCGCCTACCTGATGCTGCGGTTGGGCTTTACCGCTGCCGACCGGTCGATCCGGCACCTGCTGGTGGACGAAGTGCAGGACTACGCCATGATCGCGCTGGC
>JAVBTW010000196.1:0-17496 GCA_031555975.1 Eubacteriales bacterium | reverse complement strand
GCCAGGGGTTCTCGGTGGCGTTGACGGCGCGCACACGCGGTCATCCTGAGCGCAGCGAAGGACCTTCCGCCGATAGACAGGAAGATCCTTCGCTGCGCTCAGGATGACCGTAGAAGGATGTGGAAGGGCGTCCAGGTGAACGGGTGCAGCTGAGGTTGCTTACGACTCTTTCTCCCGCTCATCAAAGCTCAAATAGCCCGATTTGGTCATCACCGCGCGATAGCCGGGCCGGATGATCCGCCCGCCGCTGATGATCTCCTCGATGCGGTGCGCGCACCAGCCCGCCGTCCTTGAGATCGCAAACAGCGGCGTGAACAGCTCCTCCGGGATGCCCAGCATCTGATACACCAGGCCGGAATACATGTCCACATTGGCGCACATGGCCTTCTTGTGGCCGAATTTTTCGTTCAGCGCCAAAAGCCCCTGTTCCTCGATGGCTTCCATCAGCGCAAAGTCCTTGGCGTAGCCCTTTTCTATGGCCATGTCGTGGGCGTACTTTTTCAGCAGTACCGCGCGGGGATCGGACACGGTGTAGACCGCGTGGCCGAGACCGTAGATCTTGCCGGAGCCGTCGTTGGCTTGGCCGTCGCGGATCTTTCGCATATATTGCAGCAGTTCGCCCATGTCGGTCTCATCCGACAAGTGCGCGCGCACGTCTGCAAACATCTCCATTACCTTGCTGTTCGCGCCGCCGTGCAGCGGCCCTTTGAGGCTGTTGATCGCGCCTGCGATGGCGCTGTAGGTGTCGGTCAATGTGGACGACAGCACACGGCATGTGAAGGTGGAGTTGTTGCCGCCGCCGTGTTCCGCGTGTAGGATCAGCATCAAATCTAAGAGGCGCGCCTCCTCCTGTGTGAACTGCTTGTCGGGGCGCAGCATGTACAGGAAGTTTTCCGCGATGCTCAGGTCCTCCTTGGGCACATGCAGATACAGCGAATCGCCATCAAAATAGTGGCGTTTGAGCGCATAGGCGTTGGCCACGATGACCGGCATGCGCCCGATCAGCTCAATGGACTGGCGCAACAGGTTCTCCACCGAGATGTCGTCGGGGTTCTTGTCGTAGGAATACAGCGTCAGCACCGCGCGGGACAGCTTGTTCATGACGTTAACGGATGGTGATTTCATCAGCACGTCCTCAGTGAACCCTTCCGGCATGCGCCGCGCGCTGGAGATGACCGCGTTGTAATTTTGCAAGTGGCGCTCCGTGGGCAGGTAGCCGAGCAGAAGCAGGTAGGAGACCTCCTCGAACCCGAACGTCTGGTTTTTGGCATGGGCGTCCACGATGTCCATCACGTCGATGCCGCGATAGATCAGTTTGCCCGGTGAAGCGACGCGCATGCCGTCCTCGACGGTGTACCCGAGCACCTGGCCGATGGAAGTGACGCCCGCGATGACGCCGGTGCCGTCCGCGTTGCGCAGCCCACGCTTGATATGCTCGGACTGAAACTCCTCGGGCGCGATGGTATATCGTTCGCGCAGATCGGCGCTCATTCCCTTCACATAGCTCCTCAGCAGTTCCTTGTCGGCGGTGGTCTGCATTCTGTCTGTGCGCGTCATGGGCGATGCCTCCTTCGATCAAGCGACCCGTTCGTCGCCGCCTTGCGTTTGCAGATGATTATACGACGCAGCGTGGGAAAATGCAATAGTTATTTTGATTACATTCATTTTTAACCGGTAAACCTGCGTTTTGCGGGGCGAAATGCAAATTTTACACGATGTGGTACGCATTTTGTATGCGCTACTTGTGGTAATGTGTTATAATGATGTCAATCTGCTGTCCTGCCGGGGCGCCGTGCGCACCGGGGGACTGCGGCGCAAAGAACCACTCATCGTTGGAGGTAGCCCATGATCACACTCCACTCCGATCCCCACAAACTGCAATCCGGCGCGCCCGTTCCCGGCACGGGCGATGCAGCAAAGACCCTCGCCTACGGCATTCTGCGCGCCCACGAATCAAGGCCCATGGACGCCGCCGGTTTGCACATCAAGTTTGACGGCATGCTGTCCCACGACATCACCTATGTGGGCATCACGCAGACCGCTCGCGCCTGCGGACTCACGCGGTTTCCGGTGCCGTACGCGCTCACCAACTGCCACAACTCACTGTGCGCGGTGGGCGGCACCATCAATGAGGACGATCATCTGTTCGGACTCACCGCCGCGCAAAAATATGGCGGCATCTATGTGCCCGCCAACATGGCAGTCATCCACCAGTATGCCCGCGAGGCCATGGCCGCCTCGGGCGGCATGTTGCTGGGGTCGGACAGCCACACCCGCTATGGCGCGCTTGGGTGCATGGGCGTGGGGGAGGGCGGGCCTGAGCTGGTCAAGCAGTTGTTGTCCCGCAGTTATGACATCCAGCCGCCGGACGTGGTACTGGTCTGGATGACGGGCGCGTTGCGGCGCGGCGTCGGGCCGCATGACGTGGCGCTGTCGCTGTGCAAGGCCGTGTATGACAACGGGTTTGTGAAAAACAAGGTGCTCGAGTTCGCGGGACCCGGCGTGTGCGCCCTGCCCATGGATACCCGGCTGGGCATCGATGTCATGACCACGGAGACCGCCTGCCTGTCGTCCATCTGGGTGACGGACGACGTGGTGAAGCGCTACTACGAGGTCCATGGCCGTCCGGACGCGTACAGGGCGCTCAGCCTTCAGGATGGTGCGGGCTACGCGGCGATGATCGAGATTGACCTGGGAAAGGTCGAACCCATGATCGCGCTGCCGTATCACCCGTCCAATGCCTTCACCATCGCGGAGTTCCGGGCCAACGCGGCGGACCTGTTGGTTCAAACGGGCATCGACTGCAGGTCGAAGATTCGTGGCGGCGACGTGTATGTGGATCAGGGCGTCATCGCGGGCTGCGCGGGCGGCATGTACGACAACCTGCGCGAGGCCGCTGCCATTTTGCGCGACGGGTCCACCGGCTGTGGCGCGTTCTCGCTCAGCGCGTATCCGTCGTCTGTGCCGCAACAGTTGGCGCTCACGCGGGACGGCAGCCTGACCACGCTGCTTTCCGCTGGCGCGCTGATCAAACCCTGCTTCTGCGGGCCGTGCTTCGGCGCGGGCGATGTGCCGAGCAACGAGGCGCTTTCGATTCGCCACACCACGCGCAACTTCAAGGCCCGGGAGGGTGCGCGCCCCATGGACGGCCAGTCCGCGGGCGTGGCGTTGATGGACGCCAGGTCCATCGCGGCCACGGCGCTCAATGGTGGCAGGCTCACCGCCGCGACCGAGATCGCGTACGAATACGAGCCGCGTCCCTATGGATTTGACGATCGGCCCTACGCAGCGCGCGTTTATCAGGGATATGGCAAGCCGGACGCTTCCATTCAGCTGCACACCGCGCCCTCCATCGCGCCCTGGCCGGAGATCCCTGCCATGCCGGACAGCCTGCTGCTGCGGTTGTGCGCCGTGATCCGCGATCCGGTGACGACCACGGACGAGTTGATCCCGTCGGGCGAAACGTCGAGCTACCGCAGCAATCCCACGAAGCTGGCCAGCTTCGCGCTGTCGCGGCGGGAACCGGAATATGTGAAACGGGCGCAGCAGACGCTGACCATGGACGCGTCGGATGTGCTGGCGCGCGCGCAGGCGGATCCGGCGAAAACGGGCATCGCCAGCATGATCTACTGTGTCCGGCCCGGCGACGGATCGGCCCGCGAGCAGGCCGCCAGCGTACAGCGCGAACAGGGCGGCGCGGCCAACCTCTGCCTGGAATTCGCCACACAGCTCTACCGCACCAATGTCATAAACAGGGGCATGCTGCCGCTGACGTATGACGGTGAGTTCACGGGCGGGGCGGGTGACTGGCTGTACCTGCCGTGGATTCGCGATGCGGTGAGTGCCGGCGCGACGGAAGTGGAGGCGCTGCTGCTCAGACAGGACGGCGGTGAAGAAAAGATGACGTTGAAACTGGAAGGACTCAGCGAGGAGGACCGCGAGATCCTGCTCATGGGTTGTTTGATGAACTACTACAGGGGCTAAGGGTTCCCCTCAACATCGCTAGGAGGTATTCCGCCATGCAGAAGATCCCCATGACGAAGCCCATCGCCGAACTGGACGGCGACGAGATGACCCGCATCCTCTGGCAGCAGATCAAGGACGAGCTGTTGATCCCGTTCGTCGAGCTGAACACCGAGTATTATGATCTGGGCCTGCCGCACCGGGACGAGACGGGCGATCAGGTCACCATCGATGCGGCGAAGGCCATTCAGCGCCTCGGTGTGGGCGTGAAGTGCGCCACCATCACGCCCAATCAGCAGCGCGTGGAGGAGTACAGCCTCAAACAGATGTGGAAGTCGCCGAACGCCACCATCCGCGCCATGTTGGACGGCACGGTCTTTCGCGCGCCGATTTTGGTCAGGAACGTGTCGCCCTCCGTCAAAACGTGGGAGGCGCCGATCACCATCGCCCGCCATGCGTACGGCGACATCTACAAAGCGGTCGAATACCGTGTGCCCGATGCGGGCAAGGCGGAACTGGTGTTCACCGCGGCGGACGGCACCGAGACCCGGCAAGTAATCCATGACTACGCGGGTCCCGGTGTGCTTCAGGGCGTCCACAACACCGATGCGTCCATATTGAGCTTTGCGAAGGCTTGCTTTGAGTACGCGCTGGACGTCAGGCAGGACCTGTGGTTTTCCACGAAGGACACGATCAGCAAGCAGTACGACCAGACGTTCAAGCTGCTGTTCCAGGACCTGTTCGACCGGGAGTACGCGGACAAGTTCGCGGCCGCCGGCATCGAATACTTCTACACCCTCATCGACGACGCCGTGGCGCGGGTCATCCGCAGCAGAGGCGGGTTCGTGTGGGCCTGCAAGAACTACGATGGCGACGTGATGAGCGACATGGTGTCCACGGCGTTTGGTTCCTTGGCGATGATGACCAGTGTGCTGGTGAGTCCGGACGGAAAATACGAATATGAAGCCGCGCACGGCACCGTGACCAGGCACTATTACCGCCATCTCAAAGGCGAGCCGACCAGCACTAATCCCATCGCCACGATCTTTGCGTGGTCAGGCGCGCTGCGCAAGAGCGGCGAGCAGACCGGGAACGACGCGCTGTGTGGTTTTGCGGACGCGCTGGAAAAGGCGAGCCTGGAGACCATCGAGGCGGGCGAGATGACAAAGGACTTGGCGGGATTGAGCGAGGGCGTCGAGGTCAAGCCCCTCAACTCCCTGCAATTCTTGCGGGCCATTCGCGGTCGGTTGGAAGAGACGCTGTAATACGCAATCAAACTTTCAGCGCTAATCGGGCAGCGTCCTAACCCACCCGCCCCGATGCCGTCCTGAGCGCAGTGAAGGACCTCCCCGCCACGAGGTGACGCCCCCGTTGAGGCGTCCCACGGCGGGGAGGTTTGCTGTATTCAGATGGACAGTGCGGCGTGAATTGACGCCTGGTCCCAAGCGCACAGCACACCGCCACAAAAAAGCCCGCGTTTTCCTATTGACAAATGTGTAAGACGTGTGTAGTATAGAGCTATAAGACAGCTGTCTTAACTCAAAAGGGAGGCCCGTTCCATGGAGCGCATTTCCGAATCCGAACTGAAAGTGATGGACCTGCTGTGGCAGCAGAATCCGGCCCCGGCGCGGGATGTGGCGGACGCGCTGCAGAAGTCGCACGGTTGGAACAAGAACACCAGCTATACCTTGCTCAAGCGCCTGATCGAGAAGGGGCTGGTGGAACGCACGGAACCCGGTTTTGTCTGCCTGGCGACGGTATCCCGTGAGGCCGTGCAGCGCAAGGAGTCCGGTGAATTCCTGGACCGGCTGTTCGCGGGCAGCGCCAGCCAACTCTTTGCCGCGCTGGTGGATGGCGGCAAGCTAAAAAAGCACGAGGTTGACGCGCTGCGCAAGATGATAGACGAGATGTAGCACGCCACGGCATGAAGCGACGCGGGGATGACGCCTGCTGACCTGTCATGCGCCGATTCCGCCGATACATCGTTCGAAAAAAGCACAACACGCGATCGAGAGGTGGCATCTGCTCATGTCAACCATCATGGACCTCACGCTACAAGGCGGACTGTTGATCGTCGCTGCCGCGCTGCTGCGCGCCGCGCTCGGCGCCAGAATCCCGCGCCGCGCTTTCGTGGCGATTTGGCTGATCGCCGCGCTGCGACTGGTGCTGCCGTTTGAGATCGCCTCGCCGATGAGCTTGTATGGGCTGATTCCGGTGCGGGAGACCGCCGCTATGTCGGGAACGCCCCGAGGCGGGCAAGCGGAAACCATGCGGACGCCCTCCGTCGCCCTCGCGACACCATCCGATTCAGAGAGCGGCATGGGCGGCGTGGCCCTGCAACAAAATCAGCAGACGGAGGCGCCGCAGGAGCGCCAGAGGGCGTTTACGGCTGATGCCCTCCCAATCCTCTATCTCTCAGGCGCACTGCTCATGGCAGCCTACTTTTTCTGTGCCAATCTGCACCTCCGCAGACGTTATAGAGGCGCCCGCGAAGTCACCTCCGGTCCCGTCGCCGATTGGTTGGCCATGGCGGAAAACCCGCGCCATGCGCGCGTCTATGCAACTGACAAGGCCGATTCGCCGGTTGCGATGGGCCTGTTCCGGCCGCGAATCATCCTGCCACTCTCCATCCTGCACGACGCGGACAACCTGCCGTACATCCTCGCCCACGAACTGATCCATGTGCGTCGCTGCGACGCGCTTGCAAAACTGCCGGTCATCGCTGCGCTGTGCGCGCACTGGTTCAATCCGCTGGTTTGGCTGCTTTTCATCCTCACAAACCGCGACATTGAGCTGGCCTGCGATGAAAAGGTGATCCGGGACATGGACCAGGCCCACAAGAAGCACTACGCCCACTTGCTGCTCCGTATGCAGGTGCGGTCCACTGAGCTGTCCCCGTTCAGCAGCGGGTTCAGCCGCCACTGCATCAAGGAAAGGATCACAGCGATTATGAAGCACAAAAAGACATCCGTCTTGGCCACCGTGCTGGCCTTGGTTCTGGTGTTTGCCATGACGGTCGCGTTTGCGACCAGCCCTGAAGAGCCCCAGTTGCTGCCGTCCGCGCCGCAAGCGGACGAGGCGCTGTTGCCGCACCAGACGGAACCGCCGAGCCTGGCGCTGCCCTCCGATGAACAGACCCAGGATACAGAGGATACCGATCCGGACAATGACCTCAATCCGCTGAACCTGAACGACGAGGAATGGTCACTGCGCGCCGGCGTGGTACAGATTGTCGATCAGATGCTCCGTGCGGGTAGCATTCGCGGCATCCCGAACCTGGACGAGCAGCGCGTCGATTACACGTATGGGATCACCCACGTGCCGCTGGCACTGCAGTCGGGGTTGAGTGGTGATGTCCTGCGCCAGTTGGAGGCGGCTTATGAACAGTACCGCTATGTGTTCCGGCTGTACGTCATGCCCGATGACGGTCAGATCAGCCACTACTATGTGGGTGCGCTGCCGCTGGATACCAACGTCACCGAGGCGGTCGCATGTGTGGACCTCGCGGTGCCCAGTGGCGAAAAGCTGCCCCGCGCTGAAAAATGCCTGAGCGGAAGGGTCGAATCCCCCGACGCTGCGCGCAAAGGGCTTGTTGCGCCTGTGCCCACGCCCGTGCCCGCAACTGTGCTGATGACCGAGGACGAATGGACGGAAGGGCCGTCCTACACGCCGGTACCTACGCCAGTGCCGGATGTGTATGAGGGGGAGTACACCATCGACCCGATCGAACCGATGTACGATCTGGTGGTGGATGTAACCGATCAGAAGGTGTATGCCTACGAGGCCGATTCGGATACGCTCGTGCGCACCATGGTCTGCTCCACGGGCCTCAAAGAGACGCCGACGCCGGTGGGCGATTATCGGGATGGCACCGGCCCCGGTGCGCGCTGGCATTACTTTTCGAAGTTCAACTGCTGGGCGCAGTATGCGTTTTATATTGACGGCGACATCATGTTCCATTCGGTGCTGTTCGCCAAGCGCGGCGGCCAGCTATCGGAAGCCAGCGTCAGCAATCTGGGCACCCCCGCGAGCCACGGCAGCGTCCGGCTGTCCGTGGAGGACGCCCAGTGGATCTGGGAGCACTGCGTTGCGGGTACGCGGGTGATCGTGGCGGCGACTTAGTGGGGGAGGTCCTTCGCTGACGCTCAGGATGACAACGATGGGGACGATGCGCCATCCGTGCGGTTGCCCTGACCTGTGCTCGGTTTGGGGTGGCGCTTTTCACAGAGATGTGGTATACTATCGTGGATTATGATCGACGAATGAGTCACAAATGGGAGCGTTGATTTATGCCGCGAGTTCTCAGAGCCCCGGAAATGTCCAAGTGCATTGGATGCTTTACATGCATGCACATGTGCGCCATGGTGAACCAAAAGAACCATAGCTTGTACAAATCCTCCATACACATCAAGACCAGCGGCGGACTGTCCGGCCGGTTTGTGGCGACGGTCTGCCACGCCTGCCGGGAGGCGGCCTGCGCGGAGGCGTGTCCCACGGGCGCGCTGACGCCGCGCAAAGGCGGCGGCGTCCTGCTGAAAGCTGCGCAGTGCATCGGATGCAAGCGGTGTGTAGACGTCTGCACCGCGCGGGCGGTGGGGTTTAACATCGACGACCGCAAGCCCATCATTTGCAAACACTGTGGGCTGTGCGCGCAGATGTGCCCGCATAACTGCCTGGTGATGGTGGAGGTGGAGCCATGATCTATCAGAAGTTCATCCGTGTGCTGTACATCGATTTGACCCATCAAAAGTCGCGCATTGAGGAGCGCGAAGATCTGATGCCCTACCTGGGCGGCGTGGGTGTGGCCAGCAAGCTTTTCGAAGAAAACATGCGCCCGGAGCTTCACGCGCTGCATGAGGATCAGCCGGTCATCTTCGCCATCGGCGCGCTGACTTGGGCGTTCCCGGTCATGACAAAGACGGTCGCGATGTTTGTGTCCCCGCTGACGGGCGAATTGGGCGAGAGCTACGCGGGCGGGCGCATGGGCACCATGATGGTGAGCTGCGGCTACGACGCGATCGTGCTGACGGGCAAGGCGAAAAAGCCGGCATTTCTGTCCATCACGCCCTGGGACATTCGCTTCCGGGACGCCCGCGCGGTGTGGAAAACCCACGCGGACGAGTCGATCGGCAGCATCCTGCGGCAGCTCGAACCGGGCGCGGGCAAGCGGTCCATCATTCGGATCGGTCCGGCGGGTGAGCATTTGGTGAGCTATGCGAGCGTGGCCGTGGACCGGTACCGCCACTTTGGCCGACTGGGGCTGGGCGCCTGCCTGGGCTCAAAACACATCAAGGCCATCACGCTGTCGGGCAGCCGTACCATTCCGATCCCGGACGCGCTGTTCAAGGACTATCTGAAGGCATACCGTGAGATTGAGCAGAAGTGTACCGAAACGGACATGATGCAGAAATACCACGACAGCGGTACGCCGATCAACATCAAGCCGCTGAATGCTGCGGGCGGCCTGCCCACAAAGAACTTGCAATCAGCCAGGTTTGAGCATGCGGACCAGGTGTCGGGCGAAGTGTTCAGCGAAAAAAACCTGGTGCGCAAGATGGCCTGCGTGGGCTGCCCCGTGGGCTGCATTCACATCGGCCAGTTCCGACGAAAGTTTGCGGAACACGGGTATGAATACGAGGCCGTGTCGGTGGGCTATGACTACGAACTGATCTACGCGCTGGGCACGTTCCTGTGCATCGACAATTCAGATGCCATTTTGGAACTGATCGACGCGGTGGAGGAGGCGGGCCTGGACGCGATGAGCTGCGGCGTGGCCTTGGGCTGGGCCACGGAGGCGCTGGCAAAGGGCCTGGTGACGCAAGAGGAGACCCTCGTGCCGCTGAAGTTTGGCGACAAGGACCCCTATCTGGAGGCCATCGGCCACATCGCCTTGGCCACGAACAACTTTTATCGCGCCTTGGGCGGCGGCACACGGGCGGCTGCACAACAGTATGGCGGCCAGGACTATGCCATGCAGATCGCGGGCAACGAAATGCCGGGTTACCACACCGGTTATGGCGCGCTGGTGGGCGCGGCGATCGGCGCGCGGCATTCGCACCTGTGCAACGGCGGCTATTCCATCGACCAGGGCCTGAAGGCGTTTGATCCCGATCAGATGTTGGACAAGCTGGAGGCCGAAGAGATCGAGCGCTGCATGCTGAACTCGCTGGTGATGTGCCTGTTCGCGCGCAAAATCTATGACCGCCCGACGATCCGGCGCGCGCTGGAGACGGTGGGGCAGCCGATGACGGACCAGGAGTTGAGCGAGATCGCGCTTCGGATCTACAAGACCAAGCTGCGGATCAAAAAAGCGTTCGGGTTCGACCTCAACAATGTGCAGTTGCCCAAGCGGTTCTTTGAAACGCCGAGCCTGAACGGCATGATCGACGAGGCGACGGCGAAGGACATGCTGCGGAAATACCAAGAGCGGGTCGGTCAGTTGATGGAAGCTGAGGGATGAGCAGGAGCGCGGTTTGTGTTTCCCCGCCACAGTTGTGAGGTGAGATGTGATGGATGCGAATGCGCGCAGGCGGGTCGTTGCGCGGCTCATTGATGCGGCGGCGCAGCCGATGAGCGCCACTGCGTTGGCTGTCGAGATGGGGGTCAGCCGTCAGGTCATCGTGGGCGATGTGGCGCTGCTGAGGGCGGAAGGCTGCCAGATCGTGTCCACCGCGCGCGGCTATCTGGGCGGCGACAAGATGCTCGGAGGCCGGTTTGTGGGCAGGCTCGCCTGCCGCCACGACGACGCCAGCACAAAAAGCGAGCTGTATGCCATGGTCGATCTCGGCGGACACGTGCTGGATGTTGCGGTGGAACATGCGATCTACGGTGAGCTCACCGGCCAGCTGGGCCTGATGTGCCGCGCGGATGTGGACGATTTTTGCGACCGGCTCTCTGAAAAGACCAGTCTGCCGCTGTCGGCGCTGACGGGCGGGATCCACCTACACACCCTCTCGTGCGCGGATCGAGCCGCGTTCGAGCGCATCAAGGCCGAACTGGGCCGGCGGGGCTTCTTGGTACCTCAACAGGATAATGCTTGATTCATAACACGCGCCTGCTGTACAATACACATGTCAAGACACATGTATTGCTTAGGAGGCGTTTTTCATGGAAAGAAGGAGCCTGAACGCAAAGAATCTGTGCGCGACTGCACTGTTGATTGCCGTTGGCATCGTGATTCCGATGTACAGCCCCGTCAAGATCGTGATGCCGCCGGCTTCGTTCACATTGGCCAGCCATGTCGCAATTTTCATTGCGATGGCGATCTCGCCCGGCGTGGCTGTGGCGGTCTCATTGGGCACGACGTTGGGTTTTTTCCTTGGCGGATTCCCGCTGGTGATCGTTTTGCGGGCGGCGACACATGTGGTCTGGGCGTTGCTGGGCGCGATGGTGCTGCAGCGGAAGCCGGAGCTGATGAACAATGCGCTGCAGGCGCGCGCGTTTTCGCTGGTCGTGGGCGTGGTGCATGCGCTGCTCGAGGTTGCGGTTGTAGCCTGGTTCTATGCGGGCGGCCAACTCAGCGCCAGTTATTATGAGAATGGATTTTTCCGGAGCGTGGTCCTGCTGGTGGGCATCGGCGGATTGGTTCACAGTCTGGTTGATTACGAACTGTCTCTGGCCGTGATCAAGGTTCTGCAGCGTCAGCGCGGCATCAAATCGATGCTGGTCGGCACCCGCTAAACACCCAGTGCAACGATACAGGGGCGTCCAGAGGGCCTCAGGCCCTTTGGCTGGCATCCAGAAGGCGGAGCACTATGGCCCACGTCGCGTCCCAAAACCAGATCCCACCATCGCTGTCATACAGGGCAAAGCGAAGGACCTCCCCGCGTGAGCGACATCCCCGTCAACCGGACAGGGTGTCACTCATGCGGGGGAGGTCCTTTGCTTTGCGCTGGATGATGCGGAAATCGGCGAAGTCAGGCGGGACGGGCGGATGCAGTCTACACCCTACGGTCTACTGAAAGAACTGCTCGCCATACCCATACTGTTCAAACACGAAGTCGATGTCCTTGTCGCCCCTGCCGCTCAAGTTGACCAGGATCGAGCCGGTATCGTGCTCCTGCGCATACTTCATCGCGTACGCAAGCGCGTGGCTGGACTCGACGGCGGGGATGATCCCTTCATAGCGGCACAGGTAGAAGAACGCCTTCATGGCTTCATCGTCGGTGCAGGTGACATAGTGCACCCGGTTCAGATCATGCAGATGCGCGTGCTCCGGGCCGCAGGACGGATAGTCCAGGCCGGATGCGATGGAGTATACCGGCGCGGGTTCGCCGTTCTCATCGGCCAACATGATGGACTCGAATCCGTGCATGACACCCTTCTTGCCATAGGTCATGGAGGCTGCGTGATCGCCCAGTCCCGAACCCCTGCCCAGCGGTTCCACGCCGTAGATCTCGACCGGATCGGCCAGGAACGGCACGAACATGCCGATGGAGTTGCTGCCGCCGCCGACGGCCGCGCAGACCGCGTCGGGCATGATCCCGGTCATCTGCACAAACTGTTCGCGGGCCTCCTCGCCCACGACCATCTGAAAATCGCGCACCATCTTGGGAAACGGATGTGGGCCGACGGCTGACCCAATGCAGTAGATGGCGGTCTCATATTCCTTCTGATAGCCCTCGAACGCAGCGTCCACGGCCTCCTTCAGTGTCTTCAGTCCGTGCGTCACCGGGATGACGCGCGCGCCCAGCATCTTCATGCGCGTCACGTTGGGCGCCTGCTTTTTGATGTCCACTTCGCCCATATAGATGTCGCATTCCAGCCCGAAATGGGCGGCTGCGGTGGCCAGGGCCACACCGTGCTGACCCGCGCCGGTCTCTGCGATCAGCTTTTTCTTGCCCAGGTACTTGGCCAGCAGGCCTTCGCCCATGCAGTGGTTCAGCTTGTGCGCGCCGGTGTGGTTCAGGTCCTCTCGCTTCACGTAGATCTGGCATTTGCCGATGATGTTCGACAGGCGCTCGCAATGGTACACCGGCGTTGGGCGGCCCTGGAATTCTCGGCGGATGCGGCGCAACTCGTTGATGAACTGGGCGCTGTGGCAGATGGTCTCATAGGCGTCGTTGATCTCGATGAACGCTTGCGTAAGTTCCGGCGGAAGGTACGCGCCGCCATACTGGCCAAACCGGCCGTCCTTGGTGGGCTGTTCTTTCAGGTAGTTGTCAAAATCGCGATACTGGTTCATGGTGTCACCCAGGCTCCTGGTGTTGGCCGGAAGCGCTTCCTTTCTTCTTCTTGTACTTGCATTCGGCATCCGATGCACAGAAAAACGCCCTCGCCGCATCGTTCTGATGCAACAAGGGCGATATACATGTATACCGCGGTGCCACCTTGTTTCCCCAACCGCTATGCCGATCAGGGCGCTTTGCGAGATGCCAACACATCCCCCGCGAGATAACGGTCGCGTGACCGTCGCCTGCTACAGGGCCAAAGGGCCGTTCGCGGCGCGCTCCATGGGCCAAATGCCAAGCCGACTCCTGCGGAGATCCCACCATCCCCCGCTCTCTTAGAGGCCGTTCCAGGCAAAATATCCATGTCATTGCTGTTGAAAGGGATTATAGCACGGTAGCGCGATGATGTCAAGGGGTGAGGGGAAAAAGATTCGAAAGGCGGCGCATGATGCAGCCAGTGTGCTTGGCAGCTGCGATCGACGAGATCTCGCCTGTTTTGCCGAAACGCAAAGAGACTGCCACCTCGACGGTGGCAGCCTCTTCCTCATTGCGTATTACGCAGCCGGGGCATTGCACTTGGTACAGCGCTTGTAGGCGCGGTTGATGGCGGTTTGCAGCGTGAGCTTCATCGCGCCCTTCATGCCGCCGCAGTTTGCCTTCCTGTGATAGTACAGCCCGGTGGGCTTCACATACACATAGGTCTTTAGTCTCTTCCCAACGCAGTTCGGGCAAGACTTGAATTTGTGCGTCTTTGCCGAGTAGACGCTGGTCTTCATGATCCCCTTTTTCCCGAGCAGCATCGAGCAGTACTTCGTCGAGTGATAGTACGTACCCTTCTTGAGCAGGTAGCACGCCACTTTCTTGTCGGCGTTCGCCTTCGTTGACGGCTTTTTGAGCACACAGCGCGGGCAGGCCGTGCGGCCCGAACCCTTCGCATAGGCCAGCGAGACTTTCTTCGCGCCGCGCATGCCGTTGCAGGTCTTGCTCTTGTGATAGTACTTGCCGCCTTTGACGATGTAGGTGCCGATTTTTAGGTCGCCGGACTTTGCTTTTTTCAGCACACAGACCGGGCAGGCGACCTTGCCCTTCGCTTTCGCGGATGCCAGCGTGATGCGTGTCGCGTTCCGTATGCCGGGGCAAGACGCGGCCTTGTGGTAGTAGCGGTTGGAGGCGCTGGAGTAGTAGTACGTGCGCTTCATGCAAGCGGGGCACGCCTTCTTGCCGGCCTTCTTGGCGCCGGACAGCGTCACGCGCTTCGCACCGGTCATCCCTCCGCAGTTGCTCTTGCTGTGGTAGTACTTGCCGTTTTGCGTGGCGTAGACGTAGGTGTTGGTCTTCTTGGCGCTGGGTGCGTTGGTCTTTTTGGGTGCGGGTTTCTTGAAGCAGACCGGGCAAGGCTTTTTTCCGTTCTTGAGCGCCGTCGCCAATGTGATCTTCTTAGCGCCGGTCATGCCGGAGCAGGTGGCTTTCGTGTGGTAGTATTTGCCCGCCTTCGTGGCGTAGTAGATGGCCTTGGTGTCGCTGCCCTTGGCGGATTTGGCCTGCTTGATGCAGGTGGGGCAAGCGGTCTGGCCGCGCTTTTTGGCGGTGGCCAAAGTGACCTTCGTTGCGCCCTTCATGCCGCCGCAGTTGGACTTCACATGATAGTACTTTCCGCCCGTGGTGGAGTAGTACGTCGCGCCGCCTGCGGTGGCGGTCTTGGCAACGCATACCGGGCAGGGCTTCTTTTTCTCTTTCTGCGCGGCCGCGAGGGTGATCTTGGTCGCGCCCTTCATGCCGGAGCAGGTCGCCTTGGTGTGGTAGTATGCGCCTGCCTTCGTGCCGTAGTAGGTTGTCGCTGCTTTTGTGGTCTTCTTGGGCGTCGTCGCTTTGATGGTGGTCTTCTTTTTCGTGATGCAAACCGGGCAAGGCTTCTTTCCGGTGGCCTTGGCCTGGGCCAATGTCACCTTTCTGGCGCCGGTCATGCCGGAACAGTTGGCCTTGTTGTGATAATACTGGCCGTTCTGATTGTAGAAGTAGGAGATGGTGCAGACAGGGCAGGCCGTCTTGCCGTCCTTCTTCGCTTGCGCCAAGGTGATCTGCGAAGCGCCCTTCATGCCGCTGCAGTTTTGGATGGTGTGGTAGCTCTTGCCGGCTTGGGTTGCCCAGACCTTGGTGGCGCTGTCGGCCGCGCTTGTGCCGCCGCCGCTGCCGTCGCCCGACCAGCAGGTGGGACAAGGCTGAAGGTTCTTTGATTTGGCCACGCTCAGCTTCAAGGTGGAGGGCGATGTGCCCGCCGGAATGACGCTGCAGTCGGAGACCTTGTGATAGTAGGAGCCGGTTGCAGTGGCGTACACGTCGGGATCGTCGCTGGCGGTCTTGGACGCGTCGCCTCCGCTGCTGGTGCCTGCGTTGGTCGTGCCCGATATCGGCGCGGAGCCATTGGGATCCGAGGGCGTTGTCGCGGTCAGGTCGGTCGATTCGGATGTGATGTCCAGATCTCCTGCGTTGAACTTGGTGCCGTCGGAGACCGTGTCTACGACGCCGGACTGAACCCCGGACTGTACGCCCGCGTTGGTGTTCACCGTGGTTGGGTCCGCGCCGCCGCCGGAGAACAGGCGGCTGAACAGCCATACCAGCATCAGAATAAACCAGATCGCCGCCGCGCCGGTGATGGCCGCGCGAATGGTGGGATCGAACTTCTGGCGCTTCCAAAGAATCCAGATGCCCAGCGGGGGGAAGAGCACAAGCGCTGCGTACATCAGCGCGTCGTTATGGTACAGGAAATCAAACCGATCGTCGTAACCGGCCTGACTGTCCTCATAACTGCCGCTCTGTTCGGCGTCGTAGTCCTGGTTGCCGTAGTGGTCCTCACCCTGATAATAGCCGTCCTGGCCGTAGCTGTTTTGGGCGTAGCTGGCGCCGGCCATGCGGTCATTCTCTTCATAGCCGTCCTGATCGTAATGGTCTCCGGCGTCCGGTTCCCCGCCGGAGCCCCCGAAGGACAGCCGCTTGATGTCGCCGTCCTTCCACTTGAAGGCGATCCCGCGCTTGGAAAAGTGCAGTTTCAAATCGCCAAACTGTTTCGTCATCTCGTTACCCACCTTCGCAAAAGAGTCGTCGGCTCCGGCCACCGGCCAGATTTACTTACAATGACACATGTTGGATTAGACTCAGTGTACATCATATTGTTTCATTCGTCAATAGAGTTAAGACAGAAAATGGGTCCAAAACGTAATACTTTTGCAATATTTACCCGGTTTTTGCATTTCCGACTCAGGTTTGGTATACTGGAAACAGACCGGCGAGGGACCGGAGTCTGTCTTCGGCGTCCGCCCTGATATCCCGCGGCTGTCGCGCATAGGATAACTGTGTGCGGACGAGGGGAGGGATCGCCGGTGAGGCGAGATGTCATCATGGATGGAGAGACGCTGGATGCGCTGTCGCTGCGCCTTGGGGTGCCGGGCTGCATGATCTTGCGCGCGAACCGGGTATTCAGCCCGGCCTGGCTTTTGCCCGGACGCGAGATTGATGTGCCCGATCCGTTGTTCTGCCTGCTGGACGACGGAGAATGCCCCGTGGCCGCGCTGATGCGTCCCGCGCGCGGAGGCCAAATCAATGTCGAAAACGGACAAACAACGCCTTGATGCGCTCAGGCAGTCGATGCTCGCATGGTATGACGGGCATGTGCGCACGCTGCCGTGGCGAGGGACGCGGGATCCGTACCGCGTCTGGGTGTCGGAGATCATGCTGCAACAGACGCGCGCGGAGACGGTGATTCCGTATTATGAGGCCTTTATCAGCGCTTGGCCCGATGTTTGCGCGCTGGCGCAAGCCGATGAAGCGGATGTGCTGAAGCGCTGGGAGGGACTGGGCTACTACTCTCGCGCGAGAAACCTACACAGGGCTGCGAAGGTTGTCGCAGAGGAGCTTGGCGGCGTTTTTCCAAAGCATGCCGCCGGGCTTCTTGCCTTGCCGGGCATCGGGGAATACACGGCGGGCATGGTCGCGTCGATCGCCTATGGGGCGCCTTCGCCCGCCATAGACGGCAACCAAATCCGTGTGTTGTCGCGGCTGTTCCTGATGGACAAGCCCGCCCGGTCTAAGGCGGGTGCGAGCGCGCTGAGGGAGATCGCTTTGGCGCTGATTGACCCGTCGCGCCCCGGCGACTTCAACCAAGCGTTGATGGACCTGGGCAGTGGCGTTTGCAAGCCGAGAAAGCCGGATTGCGCGGCTTGTCCCGTGCGCGCGATGTGCTTGGCGCATCTGACTGATGATCCCGCGCGGCTGCCTGTGCTGCCGGAGCGCGTCCCTCAGCGGCTGGAGCGACGCGGCGTGGCCGTGGTGGTGTCGTGCGGACAGGTGCTGATCGAGCGAAGGCCAA
>JAVBTW010000019.1:0-10758 GCA_031555975.1 Eubacteriales bacterium | reverse complement strand
GACGGCCTTGACGGCCTCCTCCTGGCCGACGACGCGCTGGTGCAGCAGCTCTTCCAGCTTCAGCAGCCGGTCCGCCTCGGCCTCGGTCATCCGCGTGACGGGGATGCCGGTCCAGGCCGATACGATCTGGGCGATTTCCTCCTCGCCGACGGTCTCGATGGCCTCGTCGCGGCGCTGTTCCCAATGCTGGCGTCGCTCGGCCATCTCGTTCTGCAGCCGCTTTTTGCGGTCGCGCAGGTGCGCGGCCTTCTCAAAGTCCTCGTGGGCGACGGCCTCCTCGGTCTCCTTGTTCAGCGCGGCCAGTTCGGTCTCCTGCTCCTTCATGTCCGGCGGCGCGGTGAACGCTTTGATCCGCACGCGGCTGGCGGCCTCGTCGATCAGGTCGATCGCCTTGTCGGGCAAAAACCGGTCGGAGATGTAGCGGTCGGAGAGGTTCACGGCGGCCTGCAGCGCCTCGTCGGTGATCTGCACCTTGTGGTGCGCCTCGTAGCGATCGCGCAGGCCCGCGAGGATCGCCAGCGCCTCGTCCTTGGTCGGCTCGCCCACCATCACGGGCTGGAACCGGCGCTCCAGCGCTGCGTCCTTCTCGATGTGCTTCCTGTATTCGCGCAGTGTGGTCGCGCCGATGCACTGCATCTCGCCCCGCGCCAGCAGCGGCTTTAGGATGTTCGCTGCGTCGATCGCGCCCTCTGCAGCGCCCGCGCCCACGATGGTGTGCAGCTCGTCGATGAACAGGATCACATGTCCGGCCTTTTTGATTTCACTCATCGCGTTTTTCAGCCGCTCCTCGAACTCGCCCCGATACTTTGCGCCCGCCAACATGCCCGCCAGATCCAGGCTCATCACGCGCTTGCCGCGCAGGATCTCCGGAATGTTGCCTGACACGATCAGCTGCGCAAGCCCTTCGACGACGGCGCTCTTGCCCACGCCGGGCTCGCCGATCAACACCGGGTTGTTCTTGGTGCGCCGGCTCAGAATCTGCACGATGCGCTCCATTTCGGTCTGACGGCCGATGACGGGGTCCAGCTCTCCGGACGCTGCGGCCTTGGTCAAATCGCGGGCAAACTGGTCCAGCGCAGGCGTGGCGCTGTCCTTGGCTTGGCCCGTTGCGGTGGCGCCCAGGTCGATGTCGTCCGCGTTGAGTATGCGCAGCAGCGCTTCGCGCGCTTTGTTCAGATCCACGCCCAGTTTGACCAGGATGTGCGCCGCCACGCCTTCCCGCTCGCGCATCAGCGCAAGCAGCAGGTGCTCGGTGCCCACGTAGTTTTGCTTCAGCTCCCGCGCTTCACGTGCGGACTGCTCAAGCACCTTCTTGGTGCGCGGCGTGTAGCTGATGTTTTTCTCATCGGCATCGCTGTCGCCGCGGCCCAGCAGCTCGACGACCTCGCCTCTCACCTGGTCCAGCGTGATGGGATTCAGCACGGCCGCCGCCGCGCCGGGATCGGTCAACACGCCCAGCAGCAGGTGCTCTGTGCCCACATAGCTTCGGCCAAGTCCGGCGGCCTCGCGCTGCGCTGCCAAAATGGCGCGCTGCGCGCGCTCGGTGAATCGTGAAAAGAATGCCATGATGTTGTCCTCCGGTATCTGTTATTTGTCGTTCTGTTTGCCAAGCCTACCTCGAGGCGATCGTCCTAATGTACTCCCGCAATAGATCCGCGCGCATGGCGCTCTGCTCGGTCTCGCCCAAATCGTCGCCTGCGCGGACGCCCAGACTTCCGGGCTGCAGGTCCATCATCAGCTGGTCCAGCTCGGTCAGGTCCGCGTCCACGACGCCCATCGCGGCCAGCAGCCGCAGATCGGAATACCGCTGCATGAATTCCTGGCTGTTCATCAGGCGCGCGTGTCCCATCAGACCCACAGACCGCATCAGTTTGTCCAGCATCATCAGCCCATCGTCCTCGCGCAGTTTTTCTCTGACCGCGCGCTCATGGTCGGCGATCTGCGCGGCAGCTGCGATAAGGGTCTTGATCATGTCCTCCTCGCTGCGGCCCAGCGTCACTTGGTTTGAAAGCTGATACAGATTGCCCTTGGCCTCCGAGCCCTCACCATACAGCCCGCGCACGGTGAGACCGAGCTTGGAAAACGCGCCGAGCACAGCCGACACCTGCCCCGCCGCCGCCAGTGCGGGCAGGTGCAACATGGCGCTGGCCCGCATGCCCGTGCCGGTGTTGGTTGGGCAACTGGTGAGATAACCCCACTGCTCGTCGAACGCATACGCGTGATCCGCACCCAGCGCGTCGTCCGCGCGGAACGCCAAGTCCGCGGCCAACGAAAGCTGCATGCCGGGCA
The DNA here is from genome assembly GCA_031555975.1 of Eubacteriales bacterium. GTDB lineage: Bacteria > Bacillota > Clostridia > Christensenellales > Aristaeellaceae > JAJDGF01. The sequence continues at coordinate 8,469 of JAVBTW010000019.1, read as the reverse complement.
ACAGTCCCTGGATCCGCAGGTGATCCTCCTCATTGACCATGATGGACACCGTCTTGCCGGATGAAACCAGCGCGGCGGAGTGGTCAGCAAACTTCAACAGGTCATAGCTGATCAGGTGGTGCTCAACCAATTGCTTGCGACCGTCCTCGGACAGTTCCGCAATGCGGATCAGCTTGTAGTCGCCTTGCTCATCCCGCATGGCGTCCGTGGCGCGGTCGATGGTCGCGTCCGCCCAGTGCGCGGTCATCAGCGGCGCAAAGGGGATGTCCTGATAATTGCGGGCCAACCGCACCCGGCTCGAGATGATCACGTCCTGTTCGGGAGCCCTAAGCATCCCCATGGCGCGACACCTCCTCCCGGTCGGCCAAGAGCGCCAGTTCCTTGATCTGGTCCCGCAGCACAGCTGCGCGCTCATATTCTTCCTCGGCAATGGCCTTCTGCAGCGCTTGGCGCAGGCTGAACAGGTTCACCTGATTGCCCACATGCTCTGGCCGCTGCCGGCCGGGAATTCTCCCAACATGCTGGCTGTGTCCGTGCACCCGCTGCAGCAGCGCGCTGAGCGGCTCACGGAACGCCTTGTAACAGCCAGCGCAGCCCAGCAACCCGCTCTTTTGAAACTGATCATAGCCGGTGCCGCAGTCGGGACAGGTGATGTCGATTTCCGGTTCGGGCACGAGGCCCATCTTCTTTGTCGCGGCCAACAGGCTGGCCAGCATGCCGTCCAGGCCGCTGAGGTCCAGGTTCGGCAACGCCTTTTTCACGTCTGACAGACAGTGGGCGCACAGATTGCGCGTCACCTTCTCGCCGTCCACAATGCTCATCAGCCGGATCGTCGCCTGACGGATGCCACATTCGTCACACATCATGCCTCGTCGCCCCCTTCCATGTCTCGAAATGCTTGAATCAGTAGACTCCTGAGCACACTTGCGCGCAGGATATCCTTGGTGTTCAGCGGTATCGCCAAAGAAGCGTCCGCCGTGGCTGCGGCCATCAGTCCCGCCTCGCGCCTGGTGATCAGCGCCAACTGCAGCATCTGGTGGATCAGACCGTGGGCGCCATCTTCTGTGATCTGGTTGCCGATCCTCGAAAGCAGGTCGCAAAGCAAATTTTCTCCGCAGGTGTCGGGCCGCATCTGCACGATGCGCACATAACCGCCCTCTCCGCGCCGGCTGTCAATAATGTAGCCGCGCTCAATGGAAAACCTGGTGGCCAGCACATAGTTGATTTGTGACGGTGCGCAGCCAAAGTGCTGGGCCAGCTCGTTTCGCCGCAGCTCTATCCGGTCCGCACCGTCCATCAACTCGATGATGAACCGCTCTATGCTGTCTGAGAGTCTCGCCATTTTTCAGTACTCCTTCAGCGGGCGTTTGACTATCCCTGACTTTATTATATTCAGTTTTCAGAGAAAATCAAGAGCTGAACCGCGATCGTCAATAATTGTTAACGTGGCATGCAGCGTTGCGGGCGTTGAGCAGGGCCAGCGCAGGAATGATGGCGCAATGCAGTGAAGACCAGTTCACGACGGACCCGCTTTTTTGTCATCCTGAGCGCCAGCGGATGAGATCCTTCGCTTGCGCTCAGGACGACACGGTTGGGGCGCTCAGGATGACACGGTTGGTGCGCTCAGCATGACACGGTTGGGGCGCTCACGACGACACGATCGGGGGCACTCCGGACGTCACGGTGGCATATCTGTGTTCGTGCGGTTGTCTGGGGCGTCATTCCTTCGTGCTTGACATTTTCTGGTAATTTATGGTAAATTATGCATGAAGCCGGATGATGTTATTGGAGGTGATGATCGTGAAGGCCACTCCTCGCCGCGCGCTGGCGATCGCCATGGCGCTGATGCTCTGTCTCAGCGCGGCCCTCACACCGACGGTCCTTGCAGAAAGCCCCTGGGATGATTTGGTCGCAAAGCAACTCATCGTTTCCCGCGTCAAAGGGAACACTTATTCGCAGGACTTCCGGCTGACATTCTACATTTCGGCCTTCGACGTCAGTGAGAAGTTCCCTGTCACCATCACGATTGGGACCGCGTCCGCGTCCAGCGACTGCTACGGCAGCGGAGATCTCTGGATATCCATCCCCGCTGTTCAACTGAACGCACTGGCATTGGGCGAACATAGAATCATGATCAGCAGTCCCGGCAACACGGTCGTGCCGCCGTGCGCCAGCATGCAAATGGGCACGCTGACCATGACCGGCGCCAGCCCCACGGCCAACCCGACGGCTGCGCCGACCGCGACGCCGAGCCCCACGGCCGCGCCGACGCCAACACCCGCCAACTGGACGATGCCGGCCACATTCACGGCGCGTCTGGGTGTGCTCTATCAGCTCGCGGAGCCGACGATGCCCGGACAGTCGCTGCCCCTGTTGTCTGTCAAGAGCAGCAACTCCGCGGTTGCCGCTGCGAACGGCTACGGACAGATCCGCGGCAAAAAGACCGGCACCGCCACCATCACCATGCGCAGCCCGGATGGCGCGAAGAGGACCTGCAAAGTGACCGTAAAGGGAAACGGCATCAGCCACGGTGTCTGCCTGCCCGGTCCCGCCGACAGCGTCTGGTCCAGCGCAAAGAAGCTGAGCTATGACGGCAAGTACCTGCGGGTACAGGCCTTCTGCGTCAACAAGACCGCAAAGACCATCCTAAAGGCACCCGGTCTGCAATTGGAGCTTTGGAAGAAGGGCGAGGCCGCGCCATTCTACACAGCTGCCCTCAGGACCCGCAGCTATCCCAAGGGTTTCAAGCCCGAAAAGACCCTCATCTTCGAATTCAGCATCGCCAAGAGCAAGATCCCGCGCTTTGCGAGCGCCATACCGGACTTGACCGCCGACGAATACGAAGCCTGCGTCGTCGGATGGGACGGCGCAAAGACGAAAGGCATGGTGATGGACGTGCTGGACGCGGAGTGGATTGCGGGATCATAAGGTTCTGTGATTTTTGATCGGCCAGCGTGTTGACAGCACCTCTGGTTTTGCTGTCTGATGTCGTAATACAAAGGCGTTCATCTCGGCTGCCCTCAAGGCGGCCGGATGAGCGCCTTTCTGTGCGCAAAAGAGGCGGTTTGATGATGAAGATCACATCGCCATCACATCGAACGCACCGCCCTGGACCACCGAGAGCCCCGCCGCGTGGTGGCCGAAGGGATACTGCGACTGCACGGCGCGTCATAAAATGGCACGAATGGAGCGTGATGGGCATGTGCGGCATCATTGGGTACGTCGGCGTTGGAGAGGCTGTGCCAAGGATCGTCGAAGGGCTGCTCAGGCTGGAATACCGGGGTTACGACTCGGCCGGTGTGGCCGCGATGACCGGAGACGGGATCCATGTAGTGAAAAGGCGCGGGCGGATCGCGGCCTTGCAACAGGCGCTGGCGGATGAACCGCTAAAAAGCCGCCTCGCCGTGGGACATACCCGCTGGGCCACGCACGGAGAGCCGAGCGACATCAACGCCCATCCGCACCTGAGCCAGGACGGGCGCATCGCCATCGTCCACAACGGCATCATAGAAAACCACGCTCAGCTTCGGCGCAGGCTCGAAAATAAGGGCATCGTTTTCCGGTCTGATACCGACAGCGAAGTCATCGCGCATCTGGCTGAATGGCTCTATGATGGCGACCTGATCCGCCTGGCCGGGCGGCTGTCGGAGCTGCTTGAGGGCGCGTACGCGCTGGGCATTTTGTGCAAGGACCAGCCCGAATCGTTGCTCGCCGTGCGAAGGGACAGTCCGCTGATCGTGGGCCTTTCAGGCGACGGCAACTACATCGCATCCGACGTGCCCGCGCTGCTTCGGCACACGCGCAGGATCGTGGCCATGCGCGACGGCGAAATCGCCGTTTTGCGCAGGGATGGCGCATCCCTGTTCGGCCCGGACGGCGAACGTATCGAGCCGGATGTCCAGACCATCGATTGGCCTGAAGACAGCGCCGAGCTGGACGGCCACGCCCACTACATGATCAAGGAAATCTTTGAACAGCCCGGGGCGATCAGAGATACCGTGCGCTCCGTGAGCCGCGGCGGCGTGAATGAGGCGGCACTCGCAGCGCTCGATTTGACGCGGTTCGACCGCATTGCGATCCTCGGTTGCGGCTCGGCGTACAATGCAGGCATGGTGGGAAAATACGTGTTGGAACCGTTGCTCAGGATGCCGGTGGAAGTGGACCTGGCCAGCGAGTTCCGCTATCGGGACCCGTTGGTGGACGCGCGGACATTGTGCGTATTCATCAGTCAATCGGGCGAGACCGCCGACACGGTCGCCGCGCTGCGCGAGGCTCGGCGTCGCTGCGCACCTACTTTGGCCATCGTCAACGCGCGCGGCAGCACACTGGCCCGGGAGGCGGACCACGTGCTGCACACACTGGCCGGGCCGGAGATCGCCGTGGCGACCACAAAGGCGTTCTCCACTCAATTGGCGATGCTGTACATGATCGGCGCGCATTGCGCCGGACGCGAGGATCTGTTTGGCCCGATCGGGGCGTTGCCGGAAGCGGTCGCCGATGTGCTTGCCCATGTGGAGCGGGTGCAGCAGTGCGCGGCGGGTTGTTTCAGCGCAAAGACGGTGTTCTTCATCGGACGCGGCATCGACAGCGCGGCCGCGCTGGAGGGCGCCCTGAAGTTAAAGGAGATCAGCTACATCCATTCCGAGGCGTACGCAGGCGGAGAACTCAAACATGGTCCGATCTCACTGGTCGAGGACGGTACGCTGGTGGTGGCGCTGTCCGGAAGCAAGCGACTCTTGCCGAAAACCATGAGCAATGTGGAACAAGTGCTGGCGCGCGGCGCGCGCGTATTGATGGTCACGGCGGACGAGACGGTGCGGGACACCGAGCACGTCACCGTGCTGCGCATTCCCCAGGTGCCGGAACCGCTATCCGCATCGCTGACCGTGGTGATGCTGCAGTTGCTGAGCTATTACCTGGCGCTCGGCAAGGGCACGGACATTGACAAACCGAGGAACCTGGCGAAGAGTGTGACCGTAGAATAATGCGTGTTCGCGCTCGCATCTCCCACACAGATAACCGCCGCTGTCACATTCCTGCGGCATCGGCGGTTATCTGTCGGTTTCTTCTACTTGCACTTGACGGTCGCGGACTTCGTGGCCGACCTGAATGTGAACCCATCCCGCGTGGTCATGGTCGCGAGGATCTTGACCTTGTTGGTCTTGTTGGGGAACGAATAGCGCAGCTTAAACGTATTGCCCGACAGCCGCTCGGAGGTGCAGTCCAGCACATCGCCATAGACATCGGTCAGATACACACAGTCAATGAACTGATCAGTCTTGACTGTGATGGTGGTCTCGTCGCCGCAGGCAACCTTGTTGCTCTTAATGCTCTTGATCGTCGGGTTGATGCGCGACAGGCTGATCACGGCGTTTGTGGCATAGTACGCATTGCTCACAAAGCGGCCCTTGAGCGTAAGCCTGTTGCCAGAGAGCTTCATGCTCATGTTTTGGAACAGTATCACATTTCCGGCGTCGTCTTCGCCAATGAAGGACAGGCGCGAACCGGACTTGGAATAATACCCCATGTAGGAAGTGTCCGAGTCCCTGGTGTAGCGGAACGAGCCATCGCCCGATCCATCGAATGCAATCTTGACTTCTTCCCTCACCTTGGTGGTCTCGGTATACGTGCTGTGTTTCAGCGTCATGGAGATCGGGCCCTTCCAATACCCGGCGAGGGATGCCGCGCTGGCAGGAACAGCCAGCAACAGACATCCGAGCAGCGCGATCAAGGCAAGCAGTTTTTTCATGTTAGTTCCTCCCTATTTCTCATTTATCATCGCCCCATTGAGTTGCGCCGGGTGCACCATCCGTGGCACATCAACGCCTTTTGTCACTCTTGCGCCATTATATTACGAATTTTTGCCAAAATCAAGAAAAAGACTCATTTATCACATTTATGTAATTGTTTCGCGTGCGCATGTTGGGCTCAAAATTCGAAAACCCTGTCCGAAAATGGCCAGACATTGGTGTGTTTCGTGGTATAATGGCATCAAACGGGAAAGGAGGCGCGGTCATGCCTCAGCTGGACAGCGGACTCTTCACAGCGTTTCAGGCCAAAGACGCGCGGTTCGACGGCCGGTTCTTCGTGGGCATCTCGACCACGGGCATCTACTGCCGACCCATCTGCAGGGCAAAGCTGCCCAAAAAGGAGCACTGCGCCTTCTACGCGACCGCTGCGGAGGCGGAACAAGCGGGCTACAGGCCATGCCTGCTGTGCAGGCCCGAACTCGCCCCGGGCGTGGACCATGGCTGCGCTGCGCGAGACCTTGTCCATCGCGCTGCACGGGCCATGGAGCAGGGCGATTTGGATGGCCACACGCTTTCAGAACTGTCCCGCAGACTCGGCTGCACAGACCGCCACCTCAGGCGCTCCTTTGCCGCCGAATACCATGTTTCGCCCATACAATACCTGCAAACCTGCCGGTTGCTGCTGGCAAAGAGCCTGCTGACGGACACGGACCTGCCGGTGCTGGATGTGGCGATGGCTGCGGGCTTCGGCAGTTTGCGCCGGTTCAATGGCCTGTTCAAACAGAGATACCGGCTCTCCCCCACGGCCCTGCGCAAGCGCAAGCCAAGGACTGCCGACGCCGACGCTGTGACGCTGTCTCTCGCATACCGCCCGCCGTATCGCTGGGACGCCATGCTCCGCTTTCTGGAGCAGCGCGCCATCGCAGGAGTGGAGAGGGTGGAAAACGGCGCTTACCGGCGCGCGGTGCGCTTGCATAGCGTGAGCGGCTGGCTCAGCGTCACGGACGCGCCGGAGCAGTTTGCCCTGCAGGTCACCGTCAGCGCTTCGCTGCTCTCCGCACTGCCGCAGGTGCTGGCGCGGGTGCGCAGGATGTTCGATTTGGACTCGGACCCAGACACCATCGACGCTCTCCTTGCGTCGATGGGCGAAGTCCAGCCCGGCCTGCCCGTGCCCGGCATGCGCCTGCCCGGCTGCTTTGACGCGTTTGAGATGGCTGCGCGCGCGGTTCTGGGTCAACAGATCACGGTGAAGGCTGCACGCACACTGGCCTCGCGGCTGGTCGATGCCTATGGCACGCCGATCGACACGCCCATCAGTGGCCTGACACACACATTCCCGCCACCCGCCATCCTGCTGGCACTGGAAGGCCCGATCGAGTCCCGATTGGGCCCATTGGGCATCATCTCCACGAGGGCGCAGACCCTCCTGGCGCTGGCGTCCGCGCTGCAATCACAAACGATTGAGCTGGACCTGTGCCCAAACCCCGAAGCGGAGATGAAAAAGCTCATGTCCATTCGCGGGATCGGCAATTGGACGGCGCAATACATCGCAATGCGGGCTATGGCTTGGCCGGACGCATTTTTGGAAACTGACGCGGGGATAAAAAAGGCGCTCACGCCGAGGACTGCCAAGGAGATGCTGGCGCTTTCTGTATGCTGGCGGCCATGGCGCAGCTATGCGATGATGAATCTGTGGTACAGCTTAGAGGGAGGCGAAAAAGCATGACCTACTATTCGACGGAACACATGACGCCCATCGGATCTGTGACACTCGCCAGTGACGGCATACACCTGGTGGGTTTGTGGAACGCGGGCCAAAAGTACCATGGCGCTTCGGTGCCTGGACCGACGACCGCGCGAGATGATTTGGCCGTTTTTGGCGCCGCAAAGGAATGGCTTGACCTGTATTTTTCGGGGGGGCGTCCACAGATCGGCGCGCTGCCGCTGTCGCCAATGGGCAGCGCGTTCCGGCAGACGGTTTGGCGGCTGCTGATGGAGATCCCGTATGGACAGGTGATCAGCTACGGGGAACTCGCAAAGCGGTTGGCGCGAACGCGGGGTACCGAACGGATGTCCGCGCAGGCGGTCGGCGGTGCGGTCGGGCACAATCCGATTTCCATCGTGATCCCATGCCACCGCGTGGTCGGCGCGAATGGGAGTCTGACCGGCTACGCGGGCGGCCTTGAGAAGAAACTGTCGCTGCTAAAGCACGAAGGTTGTGCGCTCGCGTCCTTGTTTGTGCCCACGAAAGGGACCGCGCTATAGACGCGAGTCCGCGCGGTACGCCTGACATGCCGAAAATCAGCCTTGCATGTGCGATGGGGTTCGTATACAATAGTACTGATCACAACGGAGGAGGCCCGATCATCATGCAGAAAACAGCGCTCAAAGCCATCATCGAGCATGGCGACACGTCACTTGGCATCGAGTTTGGCTCAACCCGCATCAAAGCGGTCCTCGTCAACACCGACTGCGAACCCATCGCTTCCGGCAGCCACGAATGGGAGAACCGGCTCGACAACGGCATTTGGACATACAGCATCGACGATGTATGGCAGGGCCTCGCGGCTTGCTACGCGGACCTCAAGCGCGACGTGCAAACCCGCTACGGCGCAAACCTGAGCCGCGTCGGCGCCATCGGGATCAGCGCCATGATGCACGGCTACCTCGCCTTCGACGCCGCGGGCGCCCTGCTCGTGCCGTTCCGCACGTGGCGCAA
>JAVBTW010000200.1:0-11733 GCA_031555975.1 Eubacteriales bacterium | reverse complement strand
GAAAACACCACGGTGATCGTGCTGGCGGACGGGCTGGGCAGCGGTGTGAAGGCCAGCATCCTGTCGATTCTGACCTCAAAGATCATCTCAACCATGATCGCACAGAACATGCCGGTGGAAACCTGCGTATCAGCCATTGCGCAAGCGTTGCCGGTGTGCAGTGTCCGGCAAATTGCCTATTCCACGTTTACCATCATCCGCATCGTCGGAAACCGGCGCACAGAGATCATCCAGTTTGACAATCCGCGCGTCGTGCTGCTCCGAAGCGGTTCCCATTATGAGTTCCCCGCCACCTCCCGGACCATCGAAGGGAAGACCATTTATACCTCGGTGCTGGAGCTGCAGGAGGGCGACACCTTCGTGGCGTTCAGCGACGGCGTGGAACATGCGGGCGTGGGCAAGACGCTCAACTACGGCTGGACGCGAAAGCAGATCATCCCCTTTTTGGAAAAGCTGTCGCGGCGTGGCTGCACCGCGCACACGATCACCAATGTGCTGCTTTCAGAATGCAACGACCTCTACATCGGTGAACCCGGCGACGACGCCACGGTGCTCACGGTGAAGGTGCGCCCTCGGGTGCCGGTGAGCCTTTTGATCGGGCCGCCCATCGACCCCGCGGATGAGCAGAAGATGCTGGGCCTGTTCTTTTCAAAGGCTGGCAAGCACATCGTCTGCGGCGGCACCACGGCGACGCTGGCGGGCCGGTATCTGGGCCGAGATGTGCAGGCCTCGCTGCCCAGTGATCAAGACAACGGTGTGCCGCCCATCGCCCACATCGAGGGGGTCGACCTGGTCACAGAGGGAGTGATCACCATCAATCGGGTGCTCGAGCACGCGAAGGACTACCTCGCCGGCCGGTTGAATGACAACACGCTGATCGCGGAAAGGGACGGCGCTTCACGCATCGCGCACCTGCTGTTTGCGGAAGCCACGGACATCCATTTCTTCGTGGGCAAAGCCGCGAACCCCGCCCATCAGAATGCGAATCAACCCATCAACTTCTCCATCAAAATGCGGCTCGTCCAGGAGTTGGTCTCAAACCTCGCAAAGATGGGCAAGCACGTAAGCGCCAGCTATTTTTAATGAACAAGGGGGATCATCATGAGCATCGAATCGGAGTTCGACTTTTCGGTCGCGGATCGCATCCTGCGAAACCACGACGCGCGCGCGCGGGATGTGATCGCCATCCTGCAGGAACTGCAGGAGCACTACCGCTACCTCCCCAAGCCGCTGTTTGCCTATCTGTCCGAAAGGATGGGCCTCAGCGAGGCGAGCCTCTATTCCGTCGCCACTTTCTATGAGAACTTTTCGCTGGAACCGAAGGGGAAGTACGTCATCAAGGTTTGCGATGGCACGGCCTGCCATGTGCGCAAGTCCGTCCCGATCTTGGATCGGCTGCGAAGCGAGCTACAGCTCAAGGGCGGCCAGACGACGACGCCGGATTTGGGATTCACCGTGGAGACGGTCAGCTGTCTGGGCGCGTGCGGGCTGGCGCCGGTCATCACCGTGAACGACAAGGTGTATCCGGCCATGACGCCCGAAAAGACCGGCGCGCTGCTGAACGAACTGAAGGAGGAACTGCGCAATGCCATCGAGGCTTAACACGAGAGACGACCTGATCTGGCTGCGCGGGCAATGTGAGGCCGCATCCACGTTGCAGACGCGCAAAGTGTTGGTGTGCGCCGGCACGGGCTGCATCGCCAGCGGCTCGCTGCAGGTGTTTGAGCGGCTGCAGAGTTTGATCGAGGCGCGGGGCATCGACTGCAGTGTGTCGCTGGGCGAAGTGCCCCACGAGCATGTGGGCCTCAAAAAGAGCGGCTGCCACGGTTTCTGTGAAATGGGCGCGCTGATTCGGATCGAGCCGGAGGGTTGGCTGTACACGAAGGTCAAGCCGGAGGATTGCGATGAGATCGTGGACCTCACCATCATGCGCGGCGTACCGATTGAGCGGCTTGCGTATCAAAAGGGCGGCAGCGCCATGCTGAAGCAGGCCGAGATCCCGTTCTACAACCGGCAGACGCGCATGGTGCTGAACCAGTGCGGCCAGATCGACGCCACATCCATCAAGGAATACCTGGCGGGCGGCGGCTATCAGGCGCTGGAAAAGGCGCTGTTTGACATGGACGAGGACGAAATCATCCGCGAGATCTCCGAATCGAACCTGCGCGGGCGGGGCGGCGGCGGATTCCCAGCAGGGCGCAAATGGCAGCAGGTGCGACGGCAAAAGGAACAGCAGCGCTACGTGGTCTGCAACGGCGACGAGGGCGACCCCGGTGCGTTCATGGACCGCAGCATCATGGAAGGGGACCCGCACAGGCTGCTGGAGGGCATGATGATTGCCGCGCGCGCCTGCGGAGCCTACGAGGGCTATCTCTATGTGCGCGCAGAATACCCCATCGCAGTGGAGCGGCTGCGCATCGCCATCGGGCAGGCCGAGGAGTTGGGGCTGCTTGGCGACGACATTCTGGGCAGCGGATTCAGCTTTCGGCTGCACATCAACAGAGGCGCGGGCGCATTCGTGTGCGGCGAGGGCAGCGCGCTGACCGCGTCCATCGAGGGCAAGCGCGGCTTCCCGCGCGTCAAACCGCCCAGGACGGTGGAACAGGGCCTGTTCGAGAAGCCCACCGTGCTCAACAACGTGGAGACCTTCGCCAACGTGCCGCTGATCGTCATGAAGGGCGCTTGCTGGTACAGGGCCATTGGCCCGGAATCGAGTCCCGGCACCAAGGCGTTCGCGCTGACCGGGAACATCGAAAACACGGGCCTGATCGAGGTGCCGATGGGCACGACGCTGCGCGAGATCATCTTTGATGTGGGCGGCGGCATGCGGGGCGGCGCGGCGTTCAAGGCGGTTCAGATCGGTGGGCCCAGCGGCGCGTGTCTGACCGAGGAGCATCTTGACCTGCCACTGGATTTCGACAGCCTGAAGAAAGTGGGCGCCATGATCGGCAGCGGCGGGTTGGTGGTGATGGACGAGCACACCTGCATGGTGGAGGTGGCGCGGTTCTTCATGAATTTCACCCAGAATGAGAGCTGCGGCAAGTGTGTGCCCTGCCGCGAAGGCACGCGCAGGATGCTGCAAATCCTGGAGCGCATCGTGTCCGGCGAGGGCGAGGAGGGCGACATTGAGCTGCTCCTGGAGCTGGCCGACACGATCTCGGCCACGGCGCTGTGCGGGTTGGGCAAGAGCGCGGCATTCCCGGTGGTGTCCACGATCAGCAGTTTCCGATCCGAGTATGAGGCGCACATCAAAGAAAAGCGCTGCCCGGCGGGCGGATGCCAGAAGCTGCGGACGATCGCCATCGATCCCCAAAAATGCAAGGGCTGCTCAAAGTGTCAGCGCGCCTGTCCGGTGAGCGCGATTTCAGGCCGGATCAAACAATCGTATGTGATCGATCAGATGAAGTGCATCAAGTGCGGCGCGTGCGTTGGCAGCTGCCCATTTGGCGCGATTGAATAGGGGGCGACTGAGGCGATGATCCATCAGGAGATCATGATTATCGACGGGATTCCGGTGCCGCTTGAAGGCGAAAAAAACGTGCTGCAGGTCATCCGCAAGGCGGGCATCAAGCTGCCCACGTTCTGCTACCACAGCGAACTGTCGATCTACGGCGCGTGCCGCATGTGCATGGTGGAAAACGAGTGGGGCGGGCTGGACGCCGCGTGCAGCGCGGAGCCGAAGCCGGGCATGTCCATTCGAACCAACACCCAGCGGCTGCGCCGCTATCGCAAAAACATCCTCGAACTGCTGCTGGCCAACCATTGCCGCGACTGCACCACCTGCCAGAACAGCGGCAGCTGCAAGCTGCAGGCACTGGCCGCGCGGTTCGGCATCGAGGGGGTGCGGTTCCCCAACGCCGCACCCGCGCCGAGCATCGACGATTCCTCATCTTGCATCACCCGGGATCAGTCTAAGTGCATCCTGTGCGGCGATTGCGTCCGAATGTGCAATGAGGTTCAGCGCGTTGGGGCGATCGATTTTGCCCATCGCGGCAGCCAGATGAAGATCAGCTGCGTGTTTGACAAGCCTATCGGCGAGAGCAACTGCGTGGGCTGTGGCCAGTGTGCAGCGGTGTGCCCCACCGGCGCCATCGTTCCCAGGAGCGACATCGAATCGGTTTGGGCGCTGCTGGACGACCCTGACACCAAGGTTGTCGCGCAGATCGCACCGGCTGTGCGCGTGGCAGTGGGGCGCGCGTTCGGCCTGGACGAGGGCGAAAACGTCATGGGCAAGATCGTCGCGGCGCTGAGACGCATGGGCTTTGACGAGATCCAAGACACATCGGTCGGCGCGGACCTGACGGTGCTGGAGGAGGCCAACGAACTGCTCGCTCGGATTGAGTCCGGGGCCGGGATGCCGCTTTTCACCAGTTGCTGTCCGGCTTGGGTGCAGTATGCAGAGCGAAATTACCCGGAGCTGATGCCCCATCTCAGCACATGCAAAAGCCCGATGCAGATGCTGGCGGCCGTCTCCAAACAGCAGCTCGGACACACCAGCAGGCATTTGGTTCAGGTGGCCGTGATGCCCTGCACCGCGAAAAAGTTTGAGGCCGCCCGCAATGAGTTTGTGGACGAACACGGCGCTCGTGACGTTCAGCATGTGCTGACGACCCAAGAGTTGATCCGGATGATCCGCGAATCCGGCATCGCATTCGCCGAACTGGAGGAAGAGGCTGTGGATGCGCCGCTGGGCGCGGCGACCGGCGCGGGCATGATCTTCGGCGTGACCGGCGGTGTGACGGAGGCGGTGCTGAGGCGCGTCGCCGGGGACAAATCGCTCTGTGCCCTTCGGAGCATCGCTTTTCAGGGTGTGCGCGGCATGGAGGGCGTGAAAGAGGCGCAAGTGTTGCTCGGCGACCGGCCGCTCAGCATCGCGATGGTCAGCGGCCTGGGCAACGCGGCGCAGTTGATCGAGCGAATCAAGGCGGGTGCGAAATACGACTTCGTGGAGGTGATGGCCTGCCCGGGCGGCTGCGTGGCGGGTGCGGGCCAGCCGTTCGCCGGGTCGGATGCACCGGCGATTCGGGGCGATGGACTGTACGGCGCGGACAGGCTCACCAGCATCAAGCGCAGCGAGGAAAGCCCGCTGGCGATGGGCCTTTATAATGGGCTGCTCAAGGGCAAAGTGCATGAACTGCTGCACGTACACTACAGCGGCGCGGCCGCGCGGGAGGTTCGATAGAGATGGTGGATTTCAACGTGTGCATCGTAAGCAGTTGCCATTTGAAGGGCTCATACAACGTCATCCAAACTTTCCAGCAGTTGATCGAGGATCGCAATCTGCACGATCAAGTGGAGATGAAGGCCCAATTCTGCATGAAGCAGTGCAACAAGGGCGTGGCGGTATCGATCGGTCAGGATGTGTTCAGTGTGACGCCCGAGTACGCGGTCAGTTTCTTTGATGCGGTCGTCATGCCCAGGATTCAACAATAAGGAGAGTGCGAAACCATGAGTGACAAGAAGCAGATTCAATCGGCCGAACCGGTCCAGCAGAGCATCGACAATATGGTCAGCCGCGCCCAGGCGGCGCTTCAGGCGTTCCTCCGGATCGACAGCCAGGAGCGCGTGGACGCGATCGTTCACGCCATGGCGCTTGCGGGGCTGGACGCCCATGAAAAGCTGGCGCGCATGGCTGTGGAAGAGACCGGGCGCGGCGTGTTTGAGGATAAGGTCATCAAGAACATGTTCGCTACGGAATACATCTGGCACAGCATCAAGAAAGACAAGACTGTCGGCATCCTGAGTGAAAACCCGCTCGAAGGCAGCGCCATGGTCGCCGAGCCCGTGGGCGTGATTGCGGGCGTGACCCCGACCACCAATCCTACCTCCACCACGCTCTTCAAATGCCTGATCGCCGTGAAGAGCCGCAATCCCATCATTTTCGGGTTCCACCCTTCGGCGCAAGCCTGCAGCGCTGAGGCTGCGCGCATCGTGCGCGACGCGGCCATCGCGGCGGGCGCTCCCGAACACTGCATACAGTGGATCGAGACGCCCTCCGTCGAGGCCACCAACGCGCTGATGAACCATCCCGGTGTGGCCACCATCCTCGCCACCGGCGGCACGGGTATGGTCAAGGCAGCCTATTCCACCGGCAAACCCGCGCTGGGCGTCGGCCCCGGCAACGTGCCCTGTTATTTGGAGGCGAGCTGCGACCTGCACCAGGCCTGCACCGATCTGATGATGTCCAAGACCTTTGACAACGGCATGATCTGCGCCAGCGAACAGGCGGTCATCGTGGACGAATCCATCGCGAAGCCGTTCGAGCACTACATGCGCGAAAACCGCTGCCACTTCCTGACCAAGGCAGAGACCGAGCTGCTCACAACGTACATGTTCCCCGACCCGAACAAGGGCGTGTTCGCGCCCGTGGTGGGGCGGCCCGCCCACTGGATCGCTGCTGAGGCCGGCTTCAGCGTGCCCGAGGACACCAAAATCCTGATCGCCAAACTGCCCGAGCCGTCCCAGAAATACCCGCTCAGCCTGGAAAAGCTCAGTCCTGTGCTGGCCTATTTCACTGTGAAAGATCACGGCCAAGGCTTTGAATACGCCAACAAAATGCTGGAATTGGGTGGCCTGGGCCATTCTGCAGTCATCCACACCAGCGACAAGCAGCTCGCAGCCCGATTCGGCATCGAGATGCGCGTGGGCCGCGTGATCGTCAATTCGCCGTCCAGCCAGGGCGCCATCGGCGACATCTACAATGTGAACACGCCGTCTCTGACGCTGGGCTGCGGCAGTTATGGCCGCAACAGCGTGTCCCAAAACGTATCCACCGTCAACCTGATCAACATCAAGACGGTGGCCAACAGGAGGACGAATATGCAGTGGTTCAAGATACCGCCGAAAATCTACTTTGAGAACGACGCCATCCAGTATTTGCAAGTGATGCCCGACATCTCGCGCGCGTTCATCGTGACCGATCCGGTGATGGTCCAGCTTGGCAATGTGGACAAGGTGCTGCACTACCTCAGAAAGCGTGAAATCTACTGCCACAGCGAGATCTTTTCCGAGGTGGAGCCCGATCCGAGCGTCGAGTGCATCCAGCGCGGCGTGCGCGCCATGAACCAGTTCCAGCCCGATGTGATCATCGCGCTGGGCGGCGGCTCCGCCATCGACGCCGCCAAGGGCATGTGGCTGTTCTACGAGCATCCCGAGACCAGCTTTGACGGGCTGCGCCAGCGGTTCCTGGACATCAGAAAGCGCGTGTTCCACTTCCCCAAGCTGGGTTCGAAAGCGCAGTTTGTCGCCGTCCCCACCACCTCCGGCACCGGCAGCGAAGTCACCAGCTTTTCGGTCATTACCGACAAGCAGAACGGCAACATCAAGTACCCGCTCGCCGATTATGAGCTGACGCCCGATGTCGCGATCATCGATCCGCAGTTCACCGCCACCATGCCCAAGAGCATCGTCGCGGACACCGGACTGGACGTGCTGACCCACGCCATTGAGGCATTCGTCTCGGTCATGGCCAACGACTACACCAACGGCCTGGCGATGCACGCTGTGAGCCTGGTGTTCAAATACCTGCGCCAGAGCTACGAAGTGGGCGACGCCCGCAGCCGGGAAAAGATGCACAACGCGTCCGCCATCGCGGGCATGGCCTTCACCAACGCGTTCCTGGGCCTGAACCACTCCATGGCGCACAAGCTCGGCGCCGAATACCACATCCCCCACGGCCGCGCCAACGCCATCCTGCTGCCCTACGTCATCGCCTACAACGCCCAGAAGCCCACCAAGTTCGCAGCGTTTCCGAAATACCGCGAGTACCACGCCGACCGTCGCTACGCCATGCTGGCACAGCGATTCGGCCTGCCCGCGAGCAGCAACGAGGAGGGTGTCAAGAGCCTGATCGGGGCCGTGCGGCAGTTGCTCACCGACACAAACGTGCCCGGCAGCATCCGCGACTGTGGCGTGGACGAAAAGACCTTTATGAACAACCTCGAAGCCATGAGCTATCGCGCGTTTGAGGACCAATGCACCACCGCCAACCCCCGTTATCCACTGGTGACGGAAATCATGGACATCTACAAAAAAGCGTTCTACGGAGAAACACACCCCAAGTAAACGCTGATCAAAGAGTTGCCCCCTTCGACCCTGACGGGCCGGAGGGGGTTCGTGCGTTTGATTATCCGCCTCGCCGACCTGGCGTTGGCCTCATGCTGTTTGCCCGCATCACGGTCCTCCGAGTACAAGCGGGACGCCATTGCAGGCGCAGGCAGTCAATCCGGCTTGCAATGAAACCATTTCCGTTTGGAACGCATTGAAACAGAAAGTATACACAGCGGAAAGCGTAATTTCCGTAAGGCTTGTAATGACGGCGCTCGCATCGGACAGGGTCACTAGCGCCTGGAGATCGCGGAGAATAAAGTTGGGAGGCAGCATCATGCTGAAGCCTATGGGAACGAACACGCGTCCAGTAATGGTGAATGAGGTGCCGTTGGCGTCAGTCGCGCGGATTTCGACAGGTACCTCGATGTTTATCGCAATGCCGGAGGGGCCGCCTGGCACAGACGGCGGTGTGACCGTGAAGCTAAGGATGGGATAAGAGATCGCTCTGGGTACCGCAATGCTCTGTACCGCATACGGTGCAACATATGTGCCCGGTGGCGTTATGTTAATGAACACAAGCTGTGATGTATCACTCGCTGTGGTTGTCTGCGTGGAAAACAGCGTTGGCAACTGGACGCAGATCGTTCTGGCGGGGATCACCGGACCTGGCGGGCCTGGCGGTCCGGTTGGACCCTTGGGACCAGGCATACAGCACGGGCAAGATTGTTGTTGCATCGCGCAACAATTGCAGCAGCACCGACCGCACGGATAATTGTTCATGCATCACACCTCCCGCTGCAGCGTATGCTGCTGTGCCCGTATTGATTCCTCTGGTCCTCAATGCGATGGCAAAGCATGACGGAGGTGCTTTTGATGAGTAGCCATACGCCGACTTGGCCCATCGATGCAAAGAAGCTGCGCACACTTGATCAAGGAGAGCGCTTTATTTGCCTCTTCAGCGGCGGAAAAGACTGCGGCCTGGCACTGCTTATCGCGATGGACACGGGACGCCCAGTCGCTTTGGCGCAATGCATCACCCATCATTCCCATCATTCCCGCTATCATGATCAACCCATCGTGCTTGCGGAAAAACAGGCCGCCGCGCTCGGGATTCCGCTGTATATAAGTCAAGCATCGCCCTGGGACCAACCGGCTGAGATGATCGCGCTCTACAGGTCATATGCCAAGCGCGGCGTTCAGAGCATCGTGTTCGGCGACTTGTACCTGGATCAGAACGCACGCTGGCAGGCGGCGCTTTGCGAACAAGCCGGATTGACGCCGCGCATGCCGCTCTGGCAACGTGATCCGCAGTTCATGCTGCGGGAAATGCGGCGTCGGAAGATGCAATGCATCATCACTTGGGTCAATCCTGAGAAACTCTCTGCGTACTGGCTCGGCAAGCACTTCGACGAAGTCGCCTACCGAGCCTTTGAGCGGGCTGGCATCGATCCCATGGGAGAGAACGGCGAATTCCACACAACCCTCATCGACTGTGATCGGTTCAGTCATGCCCTCAGTTTGGATGCGACATGACGCGCGGAACGAAGCCTTGATCTCATCTATGGAAGGGCGCTGTTATTCCGCGCCGGCCTTCAGCGCCTCGCTCATGGGCACCATGGCGAGCTTTTTCGCGCACAGCAGCTTGGTCAGCTGATACACGCCCAAGATGATCGCAAAGCTGGCAAGGATCCAGACCGGACTCAGGATCATGGGCAACACCAGGTTGATCATCTCGCCCAGATAGCCGTACATCGCGTTGGCACTGAGCAGCATCAGAGGTACGCCGAGCAGGAAGCCGAGGATCACCACGGGCGTGGAACTGCTCAGGATCAGCGAGCCCAGTTCGCGCGAGCGGTAGCCGAACACCTTCATCAGCGAGAGGGTCTGGCGGCTCTCGTCGATCATCAAAGAGGTGACCAGGAAAATGATCACCGCGCCCATCAGCGCCGCGACGACCGTCATGAACAGCACCATCGCCATCATCGGCATCGCGATGTCATCCATGGCCGAGGACAGGTTTTTCAGGTCCTTCACGCCCGACAGCCGCTCGCCGTCGATGGCCAGCTCGCGGTCGGAAAACAGCCCGGAATAGCTGGCCTCTGGCAGTCCGGCCATGGCATTGAACTGCGAAAGCGGCATGAACACCATCTGCCCCGCGTAGGTCTCGGCGATGCCTGCGACCGTCAGCGCATAGGTCTGGCTGTCCAGCTTGTTCACAAAGCGCAGTGCGTCCCCCATTCGCAGATTCAGCCTTTGCGCGAGCGGACGAGTGATGTTGACCTGGGACGCGGGCAGTGCGCTTCCCTGGGCGTCCTTCAGCGCGATACTGTGCGAGTCGCCCGGGATCCCGGTGACATAAAACTCCAGGTTCTCGCGCCCCTCCACGTAACAGCGCATGGCGTTGAACGGCTCCGCGCCGCCGGGCACAGCGCCGCGCTGGATGGACTTGAAGGAATACTCATAATCGAAGCGGTACACCTCGTTCGCGCTGCCGCCCAGCAGGTTGTTCATCGAGTGGTTGATCGTGAACCCGAACAGCAGCAGCGCCGATGCGCCCGTGACGCCGATCAGCAGGAACAGCAGCCTGGGCAGGCTTCGAAGCTGCGCGCGCAGCCGGAACCGGGCAGCAAACCCGAGCCGGTTCATCGGTATACAGCGCTCCAGCCTGCCAACCTTCACCTCCTGCCTGCCGCCCTTCATCAACTCGGCGGCGGTCTTGCCCAGTTCCTTTCGCACCACGAAAAAGCTGGCCAGCCCCAAGGTCAGCGCGGGCAGCAGCAGCGCAAGCAGCGCGTTTGCGGGCATCGGATCGATGGGGCCAATGGGCACGTTGTAATAACTGGTCAGCATGGCACGAACGATCGGCGCGATCAGCGGCAACCCCAGCGCCGCGCCCAGCGCGCCGCCCAGCAGCGCCAGCAGCAGCGGAAGCGTCATATAGTGGCGCGACAGCTCGCGCCGTCGGTATCCCAGCGCATACAGCGTGCCGATGGCGGCGGCGTCGGCGCGCACCGTGCGCCAGATGATGATGCCGATGATCAGGCAGCACAGCAAAAACATCGCCAGTGGCATGGGAATGCTCATGGCTTTCAGCCCGGTAATGGACGCCCAGGCCATGCGGATGCGCTTGTTGTTCATGGCGTCCACCCACTCGGACAGCTCGCGCCCGCTGCCCGTGAGCAGTTTGTGCAGGTTCGCGGTCTGCTGGTTCAGGTTCGACCGGTCCAAAAACCGGGCGCAATAGACCGTCTGCGGCTCAGCAATGCTCGCCATTCCGGCGTCCGCGATCAGCCCCACGCCGAACCCTGACGGCGGCATCACATCGTAAATGTTCTTCAGCGCGTACACATAATGGGGCATCGAGACGCTGCCACGCACAATAAAGCGCGCGTCGCCCACCTCGATGGCGTCGCCAATTTTGATGGCGTGCATGGCCATGAAGTACGGGTCCAGCAGCACGTCGCCGGGCTGGCCGCGCCCCGATCCTTGGCGCACGGGGGTTTGTTTGATCTTGGTGCAGGGGGTCATAAGCCGGTGCGGCGCGCCGTCCGGCAGCGATACGTCGGTATACCGGTAACTGTCGATCCACGCGCCGGATCGCGCCTCGACCGACTCAACATCCGTGATGGGCGCGTCGGTCATGAACGACACGTCCTCCTGCAGATGGCTGTCCGCAAAGCCGTT
>JAVBTW010000005.1:0-3881 GCA_031555975.1 Eubacteriales bacterium | reverse complement strand
ATGGCCCTGCCCAGCGCGCAGGTGAGCGTGGACTTGCCCGATCCGCCCTTGCCGGATGTGATCACAATCGCCTCGCCCATGCTGCGCGCCTCCTCTTCTTAGAATGTGAGTTGACCCACGCTTGGGACCGTCTCGTTGTCCTTCAGCTTTTTTGACGCCATGTAGGCTTCGATGATGTCGATTGCGCAGTTTGCGCTTCTGGCGCCCGCATAGCCGTTTTGGACATAGACCACGACCACGATCTGCGGGTCGTCCACCGGCGCATATGTAACCAGCCAGCTGTTGTTCTCGATGTCGATCTTGGAGCGCTGCGCGGTGCCGGTCTTGGCGGCGATCTTGTAGCCCTTGACCTTCGAGAAGTACTGGGCAGCCGTACCGCCGTCCTCCATCGACGTCACCTCGCTCATCCCCTGCCGGATCGCGCTGAGGAACTCATCTGCGTTGATCTTGTTGACCACAACCGGCTTTTTGTCCAATACGACCTGGCCTGTGGGCGAGACCACCTTGTCGATCAGCCGCAAGTCGTACACCGTGCCGTTGTTGGCGATTGCAGCCACATACCGCGCCACCGCCACTGGGGTCACCTGCGTGATCGACTGGCCGATCGCGGTCATGATCGTTTCGTTCGCGGTCCAGCGCAGATCATTGAGCAGATAGAAAAACTCGTTGACCAGCGTGTGCTGCGCAATGTACTTGGACGGAATGTTCATCTCGTTCATCAGGATGTTCCGGATCTTGGGCGGCCAAGCCGTATCCTTCGGAATGCTCGGATCCTCGGTCACGATGTCGAGCATCATCTTGGTCACGATGTCCAGCCGCTCTTCGTCGTACTCGATGCCGCGCGCCGCACCAATCTGGCGGAACTTGCGCTTGATCATGCTCGCGGCGAAGATGGGCTTGCTCGTATATTGGTCATTGATTGAGCGCTCGGGGTCGTACAGCTTGAACTGGTTTCCCACGAAGCTGGTGGATTCGTTCGGCAACTCCAAGTTTGTCTTGCTCGTCAGGCCCAGCTGCGCGGCCCATTTTTGGATGTTGTCCACACCCAGGTTCAGCCCGACCGTGTAGAAGAAAAAGTTGCACGAGTTCTTCAGACCTTCGACGACCGTCTGGTCCGTATGGATATAGGGACCCTCCGATGACCAGCACTTCGGTTCGTGCACGGTGTCCGTGCCTTTGAACTTGCCCATGTCCGAGATTTTCGTGTTCAGGTTAAAATTGCCATAGCTATTGCCGCGATAGACGATCTCCGGCGACTCCATCAAAGCGCCCAACGACGTGACCATCTTGAAGATGGAGCCCGGCGTGTCGCGCGTGGACACGGCGCGGTTGTACATGGGGTTCCGTTCATCCTGGACCACTTCGCGCCAGGCGTCGGGATCCACCACGCCACTGCCGAACATCGACAGATCATACGCGGGATAGCTGCCGAGCGCCCATACCGCGCCGGAGTTCGGGTCGATCGCCACGAACGCGCCGGTTTGCGCGGTTTTGACCGGCTGGTCCAGCGTGGCATAGCGCAGCAATTCAGTGCGATTTTGGGCCTTCCAGGCCGCGCTGTCCATCTGGTCCTCTTGAATTTTATGTATGCCCGAAATGACCTTTGCGATCGCCTTCTCGCCCGCCGCCTGCAGCGTCATGTTGAGCGTCAGCACCACATCGTTGCCGTTCACAGGCGCCTGATAGTCCAGCTCGCGGATGATCTTGCCGCGGTTGTTGAGTTCCACGGTGCGCTTGCCCTGGCGCAGCGATGTGTAGGGCGTCAGCTCCGTCTCCATGGAGTATTCAATGCCCGTCATGCCCACCACCGCGTCGTTGGGGTAACCTTTCTCCTTGTATGCATCCAACTGCTCATCGCCGGAGATCTTGGAGATATAGCCGATGGCATGCGCGGCTGAGGATTTTTTCGGGTACACGCGCGTGCTGCTCTCACTGACCGACACGCCCGGCAGGGACATCGATTTCACTTCAATCTCGGCAACGGTATCAAAATTGACGTCGTAGGCGATGGTGACCGGTTCCGGCTTAAACGCGTTCATGCGCGACTCCTGCCAGATCGCCAGCACCTTCAGCTTCTCTTTCTCGGGCATGTCCTTCGGAATGGCATAGTTGGCGCACAGCGTATCGAACAGGTCCTTTTCCGCCACACTCGCGACCGAGAAGTTGTCGCGCCATTGTTGCTGGCGCTTGGCGTCCGCGGCCGCGTTGTCGGTGCCGGTGTTGAAGCGCCAGACGCCGTCTTCGCCCTTCTCCAGCCAGAACTCTGAAATGGTTTTTTTGCCTCGCGACTCGACCATTTTGATCACGTCAATGATCGCCTGGGTATACTCCGCGCGGTCTTTGTCGTCGGTTCTGGACGGATCTCGGTAAAACTGCACGTTGAAGCTGCGCTTGGCGTAGGCGATGGGGTTCATCGCGCTGTCGTAGATGGTGCCGCGCATGCCGTACAGCGTCAGCGTCTTGGATGTGCGGCTGTAGGCGTCCGCCTGATAGACTTCTGCGTCCACGACCTGCATGTTGTACAGGCGCATGCCGATTGCGGCAAACACCAGCAGCACCAGGCCAATGGTCATCGTATAGCGGATTCGTGAAGGCTTCACAAAATCCCCCCTTTCGTCGGTCGTTGTCTGATTGGGCAGGCGCTATCGCCCTGCGTATCTGGACCAGCTCGGCTTGAGTATCCGGTTATACAACAGATACAGCCCCTGCGTGATGAGCACTTCCAGCACCACGCGGATCAGCGCGCCTCTGAGCACCGGCCAAGACAGGCTGCCGCCCGCCATGTAAAGATAGACCATCATGACCAGTTCATACAGCAGGTAACACACCGCCGGCGCGGCAACGGGCGTGATGACATAGCGCTGGTATCGCCGCCCGGCAAAGCCCGACAGATAGCCAGTCAAAATGCAGACAGCGCTCATCAAGCCGAACTGGTAGCCGACCAGGATGTCAAGGAGTAGCCCGCCGATCAGTCCGTATAGCATGCCGCGCGTCCTGCCCAGCAGCAGGCCGAATGTGACCACCGTGCACAGCGTCAGCAGCGGCGCGTATTCCGTTGCCCATGCGGAGCCGGTCATCGGGATCACCGATACGTCAACCATCACGGCCAGCACCAGCAGTGCTGTGGGTAGATATCGTCTCAGCAAGCGCGCGTTTCTCCTTTGTCTGCCGTATTACCGTGCCCATTCGTCCTCGATGAGCATGTTGTTTCCACTGGTCACAACCTGTTCCGCTTGTTGCGGTGTGGAGACCTCTGGATCGACCACGACATTGCCCTCATCGTCCACCGTGCCCGTGGGCATGTGGAACGGATCCTCCAGGCCTGCGATGGCCGCGTTGGCATCCGGCGTGGCCTCTGGCGCCGCCGTGGCGTCCGGCGTCGGCCTCGGCGTTGGCGTGGGCAGCGGCGCGGACCTGATCTCCTCGTCCGTTGCCACGCTAACCCGCAGCACCAGCACCTCTTCGATCGACAAGAAATTGGCGGATGGCTGTACGAGGATGTAGCGGTCGGATTCGCCGGACTGCAGGCGGGAAACCTGCGTGACCGTGCCCACCGGAAGCCCCTTGGGATACATCCGGTCCTGACCCGACGTGATGACCACGTCGCCGGATGTGACGTCGTTGATCGCCGGCAGGTAGCGCATCTGACACTCCATGATGTCGGCTTCGGTATCAAGCGGACCGTACATCATGCCCGACTCGCGCGTGCGCTCAATCAGACACGCCACGGACGATTCCTCGTTCACCAGCGTCATGACCTTGGCGTATGTCGCGCCGACTTCATAGATGTGGCCCACCAGCCCGTCGCCGGTAATCACGGCCATGTTTTGCTTGACGCCGTCATTGGTGCCCACGTTGATGGAAAATGTATCAAACCACAC
>JAVBTW010000077.1:0-4350 GCA_031555975.1 Eubacteriales bacterium | reverse complement strand
GGCCCCCCACGGGGGACAGCCGCGGCGGCCCGCAACGCGCGCTGTCCACGGACCCCCCCGGGGGGGCGCCCGTTCGTGCTCGGTCTGGTTGGCGGGGTTTGGGGGGGTAATTCCTTCGACTGCGCGCTTTGCGCTTCGCTCAGGATGACCGTGTGGCGTGGCATGCTGACCGCACTTGGTTGCAGATGCTCATCATGCCACTGCCAATCCGGCTATCGGGCATCAAGCTACAGCCGCACAAGGGTCCCCTCCAACCGCGCCCGCTCCGCAGCCATCGCCATCTTATGGCTCTGGACACTGAGCGCGATGTCGGTCTGAGGCGCGGACAGGCCTAGCACACTCTCGCGGAAATCGTGCACCATCATTTCGTCCGCGCCGCTGTGGCCGCTGGTGCCAAAGCTGACCTTGATCAGCTCTTCGTCATCGCCGGTGAACTCGTGCACGCGGATGGTAGACGCTTCCAGGTCCGCGTAGACCTCGCCCAATGTGCACATGATGCGCGTCTCGCGGCCAATCTTGTGGGCAAACGCGGACATGGTCATCGAAACGGTCAGGTCATTGTCAAACAGCATGTTGATGACCTGATGGTCCACCACATCGTTGCCGCAGCGGAACGCGCATCGGCCCATGCGCCCCTCCCGCAGCATCGCGTCCCGCGTCTCGAACCCTTCTTTTTTCAGGTTGGCCACGCTGTCCCAATGGCCGCCGGGGCCGTAGATGGCGCAGGCGTTGTAGGGACAATCGGAACGCACAGCGCAATCGATGCAGCGATCCGCGCTGCCCTCGGGCGCATTGTCGGGCTTGAAGTAGCTGAGGCTGCCATAGGAACTGACGGACTGGCAGTTGACGCCGGTCAAGTACAGCAGCAGGTCCATATCGTGGCAGCATTTTTGCAGGATCATCGGGCTGGTCTCTGCACTGTTTGCCCAGTTGCCGCGCACAAAGCTGTGCGCCTGGTGATAATAGCCGACGCCCTCCACATGCGCGATATTGACAATCCTGCCCAACCGGCCGCTGTCCAGCAATTGCTTCAGCCGACGGTAAAAGCGGGTGTACCGAAGAGAATGGCACACCTGCACGTTTGCGCGCACCGCCTGCGCCGCTTTGACCAGTTTTTCGCACTGCTCGATGTCCTTGTCGATGGGCTTCTCCAGCAGGATGTTGCGATAACCCGCAGTCAGCGCCATCAGCGCGGGCTGCACATGGTCGTTGTCCATGGTGCAGATCATCAGCGCGTCCGCGAGCTTGGGCCGCGACAGCAGGTCTCTGTAGTCGGTGAACACATTTTCCGCGGGGATCCCATGATCGCGAACGAACTGTTCGCGCAACGTGTCGTCCGGCTCTGCGACGGCGACGAATTTCACTTCCTGCGGATACTTCAACGCGTAAGGCGCATAAGCAAACTGGCCCCGAAGGCCTGCCCCGCAAAGCGCCATGGTGACTTGAGTAGACATGAGTGCGCCTCCTTGTGAGTGGGTTTCCGCATCTATTGTAGCGCCACGCACATCCCGCTGTCAAGCCATCCCATGCTCACCAAGGGCACACACACGCGCGCAAAGCTCACCGTGTCATCCTGAGGGGCGGCGAAGGACCTCTCCGCCCTCGGCGACGTCCCTCCAGCACGAAAGGACCGCGCACTTCGCTGCCGCTCAGAATGACAAGACGTGGACACAGGATGACGGGCGCGACAAAAAGGAGCCTGGCAGGCGCAGCGCCCACGAGGCCCCTCAGTGGCCATGCGGCATGCCGCCGCTACTGGTTTTTCAAATCCGTGACATCGTGGCTGCTGATGAGTGCGTAGCGTTTGCCGTTGGGCCATTCGATCCAGTTGGCGTCCGTCTGCATCCATCGCCCCTTGAACAAGTACTCCTGCCGAGCGGTCGATTCCAAGTTCATCGGATCCAGCATATCCCCGACACAAACCGCGCAAGGCCCGTCCTGATGCATGATCGCTTCGTAGCACTTTTTGCCCGGCTCCACATCCGGCGCGAGCTGCTCCACCACGCGGTTCGCGAAAACCAGCACCTTTTCCACCGGATCGATCACATAGACCGCGTCCATCATGCTGTCCATGACCGCCCGCAGCGTCGCTGATTGGCGCTCGCTTCGCGCCTGGTTGCTCTTCGCCTGCATGAACGTGCCGATGATCTCGGTCAGCGACTTCAGCGTATCGTGCTCGTCAGAGGTCAGCACTCGCGAGTCCCGGTACTCCTCCAGCGAGAAGAATCCAAAGCATTCGCCGTCCTTTGAACGAAACGCGCCTTGCAGCGCCGCGCGCGCGCCGGGCGTGGCCACAAATGCATCGTCCTCCATGCCGTGTATGTCCGCCACATGATAGATCCCATCCGTCGCAAAACGCGCCTGGTACGCCTCGAATTCCGGCTCCGTCATCTCCCGCGCCCAGCTTCCGCCAATGGGCTCCGTCCCCGGAGCATACCAGTCGCTCTTGAGCCGATACACCCCCAGGTCGTGGTCGAACTCGTAGGTGAACGCGTGTTGCGTATCATAGTGCTTGGCAAACAGCTGCAGCACCGCCTCGATCGCAAGCTGCAGGTCGTCCGCGTGATAGAGGATCTGGAACACATACTCCGGCATGTTCTCCCTGAAACTCTTGCTCAGATAGTATTCGATCCCGGTCGCGGTCATCATCATCGGGGCCTGCTTATCTAAGCCCTGGCGGTACACGCAGTACTTGTTTTTGCCGTGATTCTTGGCGTGATACATCGCGTCGTCCGAATGGGCGTACAGTTCGTCAAATGTCGTGCCGTGCTGCGGCGCGTATGCCAGTCCGACAGAGCCCGAGATCGCCCGCTCTTCACCCTGCAGCATGTGCGTCGCCTGCATTGAACTGCAGATCAGCTCTGCGCGCTGCATCGCAAACTCCTCAGACGGGATGTCCGCCAGAAACACGATGAACTCATCGCCGCCCATGCGTCCGATCAAGTCCGTGCGCCGGAAGATGCGCTGCAGATGGCTCGCCATCTCCGACAGGACCGCGTCGCCATACATGTGTCCGAACGTGTCGTTAATGCCCTTAAAATCATCCAGGTCGATCATGTACATCGCGCACAGCGCGCCTTTCGACTTGGCGAGCGCCTTGCTGATCCGAGGGACAATCGCGCTGCGGTTGTACAGTCCCGTCAGTGGATCGCTCTCTGCTTTTTGCTGCAATTCCAGCTCCGCGCGCCGCCTTGGGTCCATGTCGTTCACATAGATCAGCGCACAAATCTCGCCCGAGACCTGCGCTTTGCTCATGAACACCGACAGTGACACCCATTCGCTGCCCTCGCTATTGGTGGGTTTTCCATTGAATTCAAGCCGCACATCTTGGCCGCCTTCATTGAACACGCGCACGAGCGCGGCACTGGAAAGCTTGCGCAGTCCGCGCGCCCGCTGCTCGATGCAGCGCATGCGCCGCGTGATCGCGTCCTCAAGATCCGAATAGGACGAAAGCCCGCTCGCGTCCAGCCAATTGCCCTCGCACACGAACAGCTCATCGGTCGTCAGGTTTGCTTCAAACGACGCCAACCGCCCTGACCGCATATGACAGGTCAGGTTGTGCAGCCGCACCAATGTCAGCTCGATGTCCTTTCGCGCGTCCGTCGTCTGCGTCAGTACGAACGCGCCTTCCGGCTTTCCGTGCGCGTCAAACACCAGCATGTAGCTCACATGCAGCCAATGGGCGCGGCCTTTGCGGTCCACCACCTGGATGGCGCAACTGTCATTTTCAATGTTGTCGCGCATGGAACGGAACAGCGCCCAGAGCGGCGCGCGCGATGCCTCGACCACGAAACCGGTTTCAAAGAGCGATTCGGGCACGTTTTCAAACCCATTCTCAGGCAGCTCACCCAATTTGAGCCATTCGCTGTGACACAGCGCCAGTTTGAGGTTCGTCGTTCGAAAGTCAAAGAACCAGACATCCGTTGACGTCTGGCGCAGCATTTGATTGAATGGCGCGTCGATCTCCGCTTGGGCGTCTGCCTGTTTGTGATTCATACGGTCCCCCCGGTTTCGCTTTGTGGGTATATCTGCAGTCTTTTCATTGACATTGTACATCATCACCGCCCAAAATACAAGTGCGCTGTGTTTCGCAGGTGAAATCCGCGTGTGGTTTTCATTCCGTTTGTGTTGGCTTGACAAGCGCACGGGTTTTCTGTAAGCTTAAGGCAACACGCACAGAGAGAGGACAATACAAATGACCGTACGAACGCGTTCGCTCCGGACGCGCGTGATGGCGGAGCGCGCCGCGGGGCCACGGGTGCGGTATTTGCCGATCCTTGCGGCACAGTCGCTGCTGCGCACCGAGGGAGAGCCGCTTGAGATCCGCAGGGCGATGGCACAGGCACACAT
>JAVBTW010000135.1:0-9034 GCA_031555975.1 Eubacteriales bacterium | reverse complement strand
AGGTAAAGCGGGCGCTTCCGCGCGACGTATGTTTCCTGCTGCCGCTACACGTTGTCATCCTGAGCACAGCGCTGCGCTCAGGATGACAACGGGAGGTGGGCGGCGGGTTCGTTGGGCTTCTCTTGCTGCTACGACCAGATCTCCGTCCAGTCCTTCGCGCCGGACCACAGAAAGACCTGACCCTTGATCAGCCGGCAGCCCCGCTCGGCCTTTTCCAGCAGTGCCATTTCCTCAGTTGTCAGCGGTTCCTGATCAGCGCACGCCAGGTTCTGCCGGATGTTCTTTGGGTTGCCCGAAAAAGGGATCGGGATCGCGCCCTTGGTGATGGCCCAGCGCAGGCACACTTCCGCCGGGTGGATGCCGCGGCGTTTCGCCACATCCAGCACTTCGGGCAGTTCGGTGTCCGCCACGTCCTCGGGGGTCCGGTCGCGCTCGGGGCGGTTGGGCGAGCCGAGCGGACAGTAGCCGATCACCCGGATGCCGTGGGCGACACAGTAATCGAACAGCGCCTGCTGCTGGAACGACGGATGCAGTTCCATCTCGATCAGCGACGGCATGACCTCACAAAGCGGCAGCACGGCTTCCAGCTTGCTGACCGTCATGTTGCTCATACCCAGATGGCGGATCAACCCCTGGCCATATAGGCCCTCCAGCTCGCGCCAGACGCCCAGGAATTCGGCAGCGGAAAACGGCTTGCTGTCCGGGTTTCTGCTGTCGCCGGTGGCCCTTGGCGCGTGGTAATTCGGGAATGGCCAATGTACGAAATAGGCGTCCACATAGGACAGACGCAGGTCTCTGAGCGTTCGCATCAGCGCCGCGGTGGGTTCGCCCTGCGCGTGGTGGTTGTTCCAGACTTTGCTGGTGATAAACAGACGGTCCCTGGGCGTGATGCCGGATTGGAGCACATCGCCGATCAGCGACTCGTTTCCGTAGACTTCCGCGCAGTCGATCAGCAGGTAGCCCGCCGAGAGCGCCTCTCGTGCTGCCGCTTGCACCTGCTCGTGGGTGTAGTGGTCCGACCCGAATGTGCCAAACCCGATGGCGGGAATCCGGTCCCCGTTTCTGAGCGTAAATGTTCTCATCACACATTCTCCGTGCCGTCGAACACCACCGCGACCTTGCCGCAGTGGCCTGAGGCCATCAGTTCATAAGCTTTGTCCGCGTCCTCGAGCTTGAACCGGTGCGTGATCAAATCTTCAGGATGGATGCCCCAGCGCACGATGCGCTCCACCAGGTCCTCCATGCGCCACAGGCTGGTGACCCAGGAGCCGTAGATGGTCTTTTGGTCGTGGATGATGTCGGGTGAGGGGTTGAATGACACGGTATTGCCCTCGCCCACAAACGCGATCTTGCCCCACTGGCGCGTCGCACGGATGGCCAGTTGGCGGCCGGGATCGGCGGCGCTGCAATCGATCGCCTTTTCTACGCCCTTGCCAAACGTCACTTTCCGGATCTCCTCCAAGGTGTCCGCGCCCGGCTTGAACACATGGTCGACCAGCCCCAGCTTTTTCGCCAGATCGATCCGCTCGTCCAGCATCTCCACACCGATCAGTTTGTTGGCGCCCATGGCCTTGCACAGCATCAGCGTTGCCAGGCCCACCGGACCCAAGCCCACCACCAGCACGGCGTCGTTCCCGCTGACGCCAATTTTTTCGATGGCTTCGTATACCGTGCCAAACCCGCACGCCACCTGCGCGCCGTCGCAATAGGTCAGTTCGTCCGGCAGCAGCACCAGGTCGCGCTCCTCGCACAGCATGTACGGCGCCATGCCGCCGTTGCGTTGCCAGCCGTAGGCCGCGCGATGCTCGGATGAACATGAAATTTGATACCCCATCCGGCAGTCGTGGCACACGCCACAGCCGGAGATGTGGTATACGATCACGCGGTCCCCCTTCTTGAACCGCTTGAGGCCCGGGCCTTCCTCGACGATCACGCCGCAGGGCTCGTGTCCCGCGATCATGCCGTCCATGTAGCCTTCGGCTCCCTTGCCAGTATGCTCCTTGTAGATGGCGCGGATGTCGCTGCCGCAGATGGTCGAGGCCATGGTTTGGACAAGCACTTGGCCGTGGCCCGGGGTAGGCACCTCGAATTCCGCCATCTTCACGCTGGAATCGCCCGGCAGCATCGCGCCGCGCATGGTTTTGCAATGGTCGCACATGGGGATGTCAGCCTCCATTCGTCTTTTAGTCGATCAGAATCTTGAACACGACCGGACAATCGCTCCGCACGTTCGTTGTGGTGATCTCAAGGCCCCGTTCCGTGCGCTTCCAGACGGGCTTTTCAACGAATCCAAGCGCAGTGACGTCCTTGATGATGCCATGGAACATGGGCCCGTTGTCCAGGTTCGCCTCTGCCAGCGCGCGAATCGTGACCTTGCCGTCCTCGGGGTATTTCAGCACCGCCGCATACAGGTGCGTGCCCTTCACGGTAAACCGGATATCCTCTTTGGTGAACTGCTTGTCCTCGCCGTCGTTGAAATGGCCGTCCTTGAAGGTGGTCGGCCCCTCCTGCGCAATGCGCCAGGTGCGCGTGTCGTAGATGGCCTCGCCGTTTGCGTTCAGCCACGCGCCGATGCCGCGCAGGACCGCCTCGTCCTCGGGTCCGATGGCGCCGTCCGCCTTGGGCCCGACGTTCAGCAGCAGTGTGCCGTTCTTCGAGACGATGTCGCACAGATCACAAATCAGGCTGGGCACGGATTTGTAGTCGTTGTGCTCGGTATAGCTCCAACTGTTCTTGGCGATGGCGGTATCGGTCTGCCAGAAGTACGGCTTGATCTCGGCGAACTGGCCGCGCTCCACGTCGGGCACGGCGCAGCCAAACATGAACGCCTCATACTTGTAGTTGATCGCGACCTCAATGCCCCACTGAGCCGCGCGGTTGTAGTAGAAGGCAGCGAACCGTTTCAGGTACGGCTTGGCCGCGCTGTGGTGGATCCACCAGTCAAAATAGACGATGCGCGGCCGGTACTTGTCCACCAGCTCGCAGGTGCGCAGCAACCAGTCGTCCATGAATGCCTTGGACGGCGCGGGCTCGGAAAACAGGTCGTTGTGGTCAACAGCGGGCATCGCGGGCCAATACAGGTCCGCGGGCGTCATTTCGCCTTGGACATCGCTGTCGAAATCGCGGCCGTGGCCCATGAAAAACCAGTGCTCAATGCGGTGGGTGGATGCGCCCAGTTCAATGCCTCGGTCCGACGCAGCCCGCTTCAGCTCGCCCAGCACATCGCGCTTTGGACCCTTCTCGAAGGCGTTCCAGTGGCTGATCTCGCTTTCGTACATCTGGAATCCGTCGTGATGCTCCGCCACCGGCACCACGTATTTCGCGCCCGCGTCCCGGAACAGATCCATCCAGGCGTCCGCGGAAAACTTTTCCGCCGTAAACAACGGGATGAAGTCCTTGTAGCCGAAATCCTTGTGCGGACCGTAGGTCTTTACATGGTGCTCGAATTCAGGCGAGCCTTGCACGTACATGTTGCGCGGATACCACTCACTGGAGAACGCGGGCACACTGTACGCGCCCCAGTGTATGAAGATGCCGAACTTGGCGTTTCTGTACCATGCGGGCGGTTCGTATGCGGAAAGTGAATCCCAATTCGGTTCATAGGGACCCTGCGCGATCACGCGGTCGATCTCGTTGAGGCGGGCTTGTCTGTCCATGGGCGTGTACGCTCCTTTTTGTCAATTGCGCTGAGCGGGATGCCATGTCTCTATCATAGCAAGAAATGAGGTGAGGGACAAGGGGAAGTTTTCCATTTGAACGCGGTTCGTCAAATCTGCAATATTGTTTTCGAATATTGGATATACATTTTGGACGCAATATAGTATGATAGAGGGGTATCAATCCCATCAGGAGGCGGCTTATGTTCGACAAGACGAAGGTCCCACTCGGCATCGCACCCATCGGCTGGTGCAACGACGACATGCCGGAGCTCGGCGGCGAATGCACATTTGAACAGATCGTGTCGGAAATGGCGCTGGCGGGCTTCACGGGCTGCGAGATTGGCAACAAGTATCCCAAGGACGCTGCTGCGCTCAAGGCCGCGCTGGACCTGCGCGGCATGCGCATCGCTTCTCGCTGGTTTTCCTCGTTCATCCTGGACAAGCCCATCGAAGAGGTCGAGGCCGAGTTTGTCCGCGAGCTGGACTTCCTGGCTGCTGTCGGCGCAACGCGCATCAATGTATCGGAGCAGAGCCATTCTATTCAGGGCAAGGTGGACGTGCCTGTTTTGGGCGATGCCCGCCATGTGATGGACGAGCGGGAATGGGCGCGCTTTACGGACGGACTGAACCGGCTGGGCAAGCTGGCATCCGCGCGCGGCTTCAAGCTGTGCTTTCACCATCACATGGGCACGGTGGTGCAGACCGCGGACGAGACCGCCCGGATGCTGCGCGAGACGGATCCAGACGATGTGCACCTGTGCTACGACACTGGCCATTTCACGTTTGCGGGCGAGGATCCGCTTGCCGTGCTGAGAGCGCATGTCCGGCGCGTGGGCCATGTGCATCTGAAGGACATGCGGCGCGACGTGGTGGACCGGGTGAGGCCGCTGGGCTGGTCGTTCCTTAGAGCAGTGCGCGAAGGCGCGTTCACGGTGCCGGGGGACGGCTGCGTCGCGTTTGAGCCGATCCTCGAGCTGCTGGATCAGGCGGGCTATCAGGGCTGGCTGCTGGTCGAGGCCGAACAGGACCCGGCGAAAGCAAACCCGCTGGAATACGCGATGAAGGCAAGGCGGTTCATCGCGGAAAAGACGGGGCTTTGAGCGGAAAGCGGGAACCACCCTCCGGCGCTCGCTCACACCAACACACACGGAGGCAAAACCATGTACATCCAAAAGCAACTCCACCGCGGTTACAACGCCTATCTGTCCTTGCCCAATGACGATGCGCAGACGCGAATGGATGTGGGCGTCCTCGTGCTTAGCCCAGGCGACAGCCATGCTTTTTCAGAACCTGCAAAGGAGATCGCCGCGCTGGTCCTGGCGGGCAAGTGCGTTTTTCGCTGGGGCGGCAAAGAAGAGACCGTGGACCGCCCTGACAGCTTTCATCATGATCCCTGGTGCCTGCATGTGCCGAGGGCAACCTCCTTCGAAATCGTGGCGCTGGCCCCGTGTGAAATCTACATCCAGATGACAGAAAACAGCGCTGCATTCGAACCGCGGCTGTACCGCCCCGAGGACACCCTGGTGCAGCACGCGGGCGCGGCCGGCGAACTGATGGGCTGCATGCGGCGTGAGATCAAGACGCTGTTTGATTATGAGGCCGCTCCGTACAGCAACATGGTGCTGGGCGAAGTGCTGAACTTTCCCGGCAAGTGGTCCAGCTATCCGCCGCACCATCATCCGCAGCCGGAGGTCTACCTCCACCGCTTCGATCACCCGCACGGATTCGGCGCGAGTTTTGCCGATGGTGAGGCCTACAAGTCCGTGCACAACGGGCTGACCGTCATCCACCACGGCTTCCATTCCCAGACCGCCGCGCCGGGCTACGCGATGATGTACATATGGGGGATCCGTCACCTGCCGGGCGACCCGTGGAAAAAGACGCGGATCGACGATCCGGAGCACGCGTGGCTATGGAAGCCGGACGCAAACGAGCACATCTTCAAGATGGAGGAATGACAATCCATGAAAACCATCCGTCTCACCATGGCGCAGGCGCTGGTGCGGTTCCTGGAAAATCAGTATGTGGCCTATGACGACGAGTGCCATAAGTTTGTGCGCGGCGTGTGCATCCTGCCGGGCCACGGCAATGTCGTGGGGCTAGGACAGGCGCTGATTCAGGAGGCGCACGATCTCGAGATCTACCAGGGCAAAAACGAGCAGGGTCAGGCCCATGTGGCCATGGCGTTTGCCAAGCAGATGAAGCGCAAGCAGATCATGGTCGCCACCTCTTCGGTCGGTCCCGGCGCGGCCAACATGGTCACCGCCGCGGCCACGGCCACCGCCAACAACATCCCCATCTTGCTGCTGCCCGGCGACACCTATGCCTGCCGCCAGCCTGACCCGGTGTTGCAACAAGTGGAGCAGACGCATGACCTTGGGATCACCACCAACGACGCGTTCAAGGCCGTCTGCCGCTATTTTGACCGGGTGAACCGGCCGGAACAGCTGATGAGCGCGATGCTCAGCGCGTTCCGTGTGCTGACCGATCCGGACGGTACCGGCGCGGTGTGCGTCGCGATGCCGCAGGATGTCGAGGGCGAGGCTTACGACTATCCGGAGACGTTTTTCCAAAAGCGGGTTTGGCGCATCGAGCGGCGACCGCCTACGGACGAAGCGATCGTCGAGGCCGCCCAGGCCATTCGCGCGTCCCAAAAACCACTGCTCATCTGCGGCGGCGGCGTTCGCTACAGTGAGGCCCACGACGAGTTCCGCGAGTTTGCCGAGGCGTTCCGCATTCCGTTCGGAGAGACCCAGGCGGGCAAGTCCGCCGTCGTTTGGGACCATCCGCTGAACCTGGGCGGCATCGGCGTGACCGGCTGCCAGATGGCCAACGACATCGCCAAGGACGCAGACCTGGTCATCGGTGTGGGCACGCGCTACACGGACTTTACCACGGCCAGCAAGTGGCTTTTCCGCGAGGACTGTCGGTTCATCAACATCAACGTGTCGGCTTTTCAGGCGCAAAAGATGGACGCCATCCCGGTCATCGCCGACGCCCGAGAGGCGCTGATGCGGCTCTCCGAGGAACTGGACGGCTACCGTGCGGGCTATGTGGATGAGATCGCCAAGGTCAAGGCCGAGTGGGACGAGGAGTTGGACCGGCTCGACAACCTGACGTACACCGGCGACGCGTATGTGCCCGAAGTGAATGACGCCAACGCGGGCTCGGCACAGAAGTTCGCCAATGACCTTTCCGCGGGACTGACCCAAACCGAGGTGCTGGGCGCGGTGAACCGGCTGATCGCCGACAACGCGGTGGTGGTGGGATCGTCCGGCAGCCTGCCCGGCTGCATGCAGCGCATGTGGCGGCCGAAGGCCCCGGACACGTACAACATGGAGTATGGCTACAGCTGCATGGGCTATGAAATCTGCGGCGCGCTGGGCGCGAAACTGGCCGCTCCGGACCGCGACGTGTACGCCATGGTTGGCGACGGCAGCTTTGTGATGTTGCATTCGGAGTTGCTCACCGCCGTGCAAGAGCGCCTGAAGATGCATGTGGTGCTGTTTGACAATGCCAGCTTCGGTTGCATCAACAACCTGCAGACCGGGCAGGGCAACCGGACGCTGTGCACGGAGCTGCGGTACAAATCGGGCAAACACGAGCATCAGGGCGATTTTCTCAGCGTGGACTATGCGAAGATCGCGGAGGCATACGGCTGCAAGGCGTACACCATCCGCACGATGGTTGAACTGGAAGCGGCGTTTGAGGACGCGAAAAAGATTGAGGGCCAGCCGGTGCTGTTCGACATCAAGGTGCTGCCCAAGAGCATGACGGACGGGTACGGAAGCTGGTGGCGCGTTGGGTCCGTCGAAGTCGGCGGCACGGACGCGAACCGGAAGGCGTATGCGGAGCTGGCGGACCATCTGGAGACGGTGAGACAGTATTGAGTCGGAAGATGACCCTGAGGCTGGCGCCGAAGACGCTTCCTGCTCCACCCAACACAACAACACAAGGAGGTATCCTACCATGGCTGACAAACTCCGCATCGGCATCATTGGCGCGGGCCGCATTGGCAAGCTTCACGCAAGCAATCTGGTGAACCGGGTTCCCAACGCGGAAGTGGCCGCGATTTCCGACGTCTTTGTGGACGCCGCGAAGGACTTGGCTGAAAAGCTGGGCGTCGAGAAATACTTTGAGGACTACCGGCAGATTCTGGCCGATCCGACGATCGACGCCGTGTTCATCTGCAGTTCCACCGACACCCATTCGCCCATCTCCATCGAGGCGGCGAAGGCGGGCAAGCACATCTTCTGCGAAAAGCCCATTGATCACGATTTGGACAAGATCAGAGCCGTGCTGGCGGAGGTGAAAAAAGCGGGCGTCAAATACCAGGTTGGCTTCAACCGCAGGTTTGACCGCAATTTCAGGCGCGTACAGGAGGTCGTCAAGTCGGGCGGCATCGGCGATGTGCACCTGGTCAAGATCACCAGCCGCGACCCCTCGGCGCCGCCGCTTTCCTATGTGCGCGTGTCCGGCGGCATCTTTGTGGACATGACGATCCATGACTTTGACATGGCGCGCTTTCTGTCCGGCAGCGAAGTGGTTGAAGTATCCGCCTTTGGCGCCTGCCTTGTCAACCCCGATATCGCCAAGGAGGGCGATGTGGACACCTGTGTGATCACGCTGCGGTTTGCAAATGGCGCGCTGGGCGTTATCGACAACAGCCGCGAAGCGGTGTACGGCTATGATCAGCGCATCGAGGTGTTCGGCAACAAGGGCTGCATCCAGGCCGACAACGAGACCGCGAACAACACCACGCACATGACCGCTGCCGGCGTGATGAGGGAAAAGCCGCTGTATTTCTTCCTTGAGCGCTACAACGACGCGTTTATCCAGGAGGAGATGGACTTTGTGAACGCCTGCTTGCAGGGCACGGACACGCCGGTGGGCGCGTTCGATGGGCTGCAGCCGGTGCTGATCGCCATTGCCGCCAAGGAATCCTGCGAAAAGGGCGGCGTTCCGGTAAAGGTGGGCTTCTAATCCACGACTTGACAGCAAGGAGGCACTCACATGGGCAAGAAAATCAGGGTCGGCGTGGCCGGCTATGGCGTGATCGGACAGCGGTTGGCGGACGGCGTGGCGCTGCAGGGCGACATGGAACTCGTTGGCGTGGCGGACGTTGCGCCCACGCTCGCCGTGCGCGCCCTGAAGGAAAAGGGGATGCCGTATAAATTCTTCAATGCGCTTCCCGAAAACCAAGGCAAGCTCAAAGAGGCGGGCATTCCCGTTGCGGGCTCGCTGGAGGATCTGGTATCGCAGTGCGACATCATGCTCGACGCGACAAGCGCGGGCATCGGTGCCAAGAACAAAGAGCTCTACGCCAAGATGAACAAGAAAGCCATCTTCCAGGGCGGAGAGAAGAACAGCGTTGC
>JAVBTW010000187.1:0-9975 GCA_031555975.1 Eubacteriales bacterium | reverse complement strand
CGACCAAATCCTTATTAATTCAATTAATTAAAGTAAATGAAAATTATTCACCCTCTACAAAGGATGATCATTGCCTTCTATCACTCATATTTTCCATCTTGACCCATAATCCATGTCCGCATGCGTCCACGTAAAAAAAATCCATCAAAACCCGTTGCTTGCGGTACGGCCAATGTGGTATCCTAAGCGTAATCAACGGGAGGAGGGCGAAGGTGTGCGCGCATTCTCACTTCGCAACACAAAGATCAGCACGCGGCTGACCGCATCGCTGCTGCTGATGTGCATATTCCCCGTGCTGCTCTCTGCGCTGTTCTATCGGAATTATCAGCGGGCCTCCTACGACGCGCTGTGCGGCTCCACCCGCCAAGGTCTGGTGCTGTACTCCACCATCTGGGATTTTCACATGGGCAAATGTGAACGGATCTCCGACGGCATCATGATGGATGAGATCGTACAGCAATCGCTCAACGCCTCTCCGTCCCAAGATGCGCTGGACGATGAGCGGCTCAGCCATGCGGCCAAGATGGCCTTCAACAACCTGGTCATGTGGGAAAGCTATATGAAGGGGTTCACCCTCTATTCGGGTGACTTCCGTCAACTGACCAGCAGCGGATTCACACACTTGTCGCAGGATGTGCTGAACCGGCTGCTGGACAGGTTTAGCGGGGACGACGCTTACAGGCAGTGGACATTTATGCGCGATGAGGCCGGAAACCCCTGCATCGTGCTGCTCAGAAAGGTCTTTTCCGCCTCACAGATCGGAAAACTGCTCGGGTACGTGCTGATCTATGTGGACGGCGAGCAACTGGCCGCCACGATGGATGCAGCCCTGGTCGAGAACGCTGCAGGCGTGCGCCGCGTGATCGTGGACAGGCAGAGCGGCCAGATCGTGCTGTGGGACGGACTGAACAACACCGGCCACATCGAGGACCGGATCACCGGCTATCAGCCCGAAGAAGATCCCGAATCGGGCTATGCCCGCGCCCGCGTCGATGGGGCGGACAGCGTGATCGTTTCCGAGCCGCACGAAAAAACTGGCTGGCTGATCTTGGGCATCATGCAGCAATCCACCCTGGACATTGCGTTTCAGCGCAGCGTCGTGCCGATGGCGATCGTGTTGCTGCTGTTGTTGGCGCTGGGCGTTTTCGTCTCTGTGGCGATTCGCCGCTCGATCCATCGGCCCATCGGCCGCATCGGCGAGTTCACGGCGAAAGTGGCCAGCGGCGATTTTTCCCGAATGCTCAACGACCCCTATCCAGACGAGATGG
Organism: Eubacteriales bacterium; assembly: GCA_031555975.1. Lineage (GTDB taxonomy): Bacteria > Bacillota > Clostridia > Christensenellales > Aristaeellaceae > JAJDGF01. The sequence continues at coordinate 8,707 of JAVBTW010000187.1, read as the reverse complement.
GCGCGCTCTCGCGGCGCATCGACGGCATGGTCACACAAATTTCAGAGCTGTTCACCAAAAACCAGGAAATTGAGCGCAGGCGCCACCAACTGGAGCTGGAAGTGCTGCAATACCAAATCAACCCCCATTTTCTGTTTAACACGCTCAATTCGTTCCAGTACGTCGCCGAAATCAACGGCGTTGGCTCCATCGCGAAGGGCATCAGTTGTCTTTGCCAGATCCTGCAGCACACCTTGGCGAACAAGACGGCGCCCACGCTCAGCGAAGAAGCGGCCATCACCGAATCATACATCGTGCTGCAGCACATCAAGTTCCCCGGCATGGTGTCCGCCGAATTCAACATCGCGCCTGAGACCGCGCCCGCCCGCGTGATCCGTTTCCTGCTGCAGCCCATTGTTGAGAACTCCATTCTGCACGGCATGACGGGCGACCCGATCCGCATCCAGGTCAAGAGCTGGCTCGATCGCGGGCGGCTGTTCATCACTGTGGAGGATGACGGCATGGGCTTTGACCTTCATGCGCCCGCGCACAGCCGCAGCCGCTTCAGCGGCATCGGGCTGAACAATGTGCGGGAGCGGCTGTCGATGGAATTTTCCGGAGATTTCCGCTTCAACATGGAAAGTCAAATCGGCGCGGGCACCAAGACCACCATCGAATTGCCGTTTGAACCGACCGCAAATGCCGAGGAAGGGGAGGATGCCTGATGTTGCGCGTACTGATTGTGGATGATGAGCAGTTTGTCCGGGTGTCCTTGCGCGCGCTGTACGACTGGGAAGCCAACGGATTTGAGATCGTGGGCACGGCGGACAACGGACTGGAAGCCCTGGAGCAGATCGAGGCGCTCCGACCCGATATCCTGATCACCGACATCGTCATGCCCGGCATGGACGGCCTGCAGTTGCTCGAGCAAATTCAATCGCGCAGCATACAGGTGACCACATTGATCATCAGCAACCTGGGCGACTTGGAAAACGTCAGGCTTGCGCTTCGACTCGGCGCGGCGGACTATTTTCTCAAGGTACACTTTGAACGGGAGGCGTTTGACCGTGTGATGCACCGCATTCGCGAGGCCGCGCTGACACACGCTGGCGCGGACCAACAGATTTCGGAAGCGCCTGCCGCCGAGAACCCCGCGGAGGAAGTGGCGCGCGCCATGTCCGGCCACGAGGACCCACGCGCGCAAGTGCGCCATGCGTTCGTGATCCGCGTACAACGCTATGGCTCAGAACAACTAAGCTCCTTCGCCAAGATCTATCAGCCGCTTTCCAACCTGGTGCTGGAAACATTCAAAGCCTATCCGTCCACCAGGTTCGCGCCTGCGCCTGTACCCGACGCGCTGTTGGTGACGGTGGCCGATCCCATTCCGGCGCACGTCATTTCGCGGCTCCTCAAACAACTGGATGCGCAACTGATGATTTATCTGTCTGCCGCTGCGGACCTCCTGCACTTCCCCTCGCCGAACGGCAGCGCGCCCATGCACAAGCTGCGCAACCTCTCGCGGTACCTGCCCGAGCGCGGTCACACACCTGTGCTATACGATGACGTCGAGCAGAGCGCGCCGCAAAGCGCACTGGACCGCGCGCAACGTTACATTGACGAGCACATCGACCAGCGGCTCACGTTGCCTCAGATCGCCAGCCATGTGGGCCTGAACCCCAGCTACCTCTCGCGCGCGTTCGCCCAAAAGACCGGAATGCCGCTGATCGCGCATATCAATGAGCGGAAGATGCAAAAGGCCGCGCTGTTGCTGACCAGCGGAAAGCACAAAATTAAGGATGTGGCGACGCTGCTGGGCTACGACGACCAGTATTATTTTACGCGGCTGTTCACCAAGACGCACGGACTCAGTCCGTCCGAATACATGGCGTCCAAGGAGGAGTCCCCATGAGACGATCGAGCGCACTGTTGGTGCTGTTGATGCTGCTGGCGACGCTGAGCGGCTGCGGCGCGGACAAGCCGGACACCGCTCCTCCACCCGGATCCCTCGGCACACTGAACCTGGCGCTGTTTCAAGGTGGCTTTGGCGAAGCGTATTGGAAGCGCATCGTGGCGGAGTTCGAGTCGAAGAAGCCCGGCGTCAAGGTCAATTACATGATCCATCCCAAAATCGGCGATCTGATCCGACCGGCGCTGCTGTCGGGCGACGCGCCTGATTTCCTGTATCATTCGGACACCTCATCGGACGGCGTGGTGGTCAGCCTGATCCAAAACCATCAACTGACCGACCTGACCGATTTGTTCGACGAGCCGTCCGAAGACGGCGCCAAGCTGAAGGATCGGTTCCTGCCCGGCATACTGAGTACGCCCGGCTATTCGCCGTACGGCGACGGCAGGATCTACCTTGCCCCCTTCAGCTACGGTCCGCTGGGGCTCATGTACAACCAAGCGCTGTTTGACCAGCACGGCTTTTCTGTCCCCGCGACCTGGGACGAGTTTTTCGCGTTGGGGGATCAGGCCCAAGCCCTGGGCATCTCGCTGATCACCTATCCTGGGCTGTACCCCGGCTATCTGGAGAGCCTGGTCTATCCCGCCATCGCCAATGGCGCGGGGATGGACGCATTGGAACGGCTGTTCGCGCTGGACGCGGACGTGCTCAGCGAGCCCGACGTGCTGGACGCGCTCAACACTGTGCGGCGTGTCGCGTCGGAGAACCACCTGCTGCGCGGCAGTTACAACATGAGCCACCTTCAGGCGCAGGGAGAGTGGCTGATGGACAAGGCGCTGTTCATTCCCAACGGCATCTGGATTCAAAACGAGATGTACGGCGCGCCGCGAACGGAGGGCTTCACCTTCGCGCTGGCCGCCGTGCCCAGCTCGAACGCGAACGGCAAACGCTATGTGCAGATCAGTTACGAACAGCTATCCATCCCCAAAAACGCCAAAAATCCCGGGCTCGCCAAGGAGTTTTTGATGTTTCTTTACTCGGAAGACTCCATGCGCATCTTCGCTGAGCAGGCCAACGGCGCGCTTCCCATACAGGGCGCGCTGCTCAAGAGCATGCCGCTGATGGATGCTGACGTGTCCCGCATGTTTTCCGTGTTCGAAAGCCCGGACAGCGTGTCTTATCTCAATATGTTCGCCAACGCTCAGATCCGCTCGGGCATGTCGATCAATGAAATGATCCTGAGCAGCTTCGCTGACAATGTGCTCAAGCGCGGTATGCGCGCAGAGCTTTGGGCGCCGATCATCCAAGAGGAACTCAAGGCCTATGCCCACGGCATGCGGACTCAATCCTCCGCGTCAGGCATGGCGCATTGACGGTTTGCGAACCGCGAATAGCCATCAAGCAGACACCGCAGTTGCTCGGACGGGCAGGCGCGCTCTGGCAACGGCACAAACAGCTTGTCTGCGTATAACTCGATCAAGCAGCCGGACAGCCAGCTTTCATCGGTCTGATACGGGTGATCGAGCATGTGCTGCAGGGTGCGCTCATCCGGCGCTTCGCGCAGGTCCGCTCGCGCAAACGCCACGCCATCGCGGATCAGAAAAAGCGAGTATCCTTCCTCCCTGTACGCGCGCAAAAACACCAGCACATCGCCCTTTTCCGGGAATCGGGTCAGAAACCGGCTGCGCCTTCCCAGGCCCTCCAGTTGCTCCATTTGTCGCTTAATGGCCGCTGCCTTCTCGTATTCCATCTGGGCCGCATGGCGCTTCATCTCAGCCTCCAGACGCGTGAGCAGCTTCGGACGGTCGCCGCTCAGCAGTCGGATGATCTCGCAGATCGCCGTTCGGTAGGCGTTTTCATCCATTGACCGGGCGCAAGGCGCCATGCAGCGGCCGATCTCATGCTGCACACACGGGCGGGTTGGCGCATCAAAGGACCCCTTGCCGCACGTGGGCGTATGCCATGCGGCGTTCAGCAGCAGGACGGCGTTTTGCGCGTCAAAACGGTCCCGAAAATATCCGAAATGGTCAGCGCCGTCGTCCGCCATTTGCTCCGCGATGGTCATCGAGGGACGCCGAGAAGTTTGATCGATGCGCAGGAACCAGTGCCTTGGCGCGGACACCAGCTGTGAGTTGAACCACGGCTTGTACTGCTTGATGAGCCGATACTCCTGCATTAGCGCGTCGCGCTCTGTGGGTGTGACCTGGTATTCCACATCGGCGATCACGCGCACCAGATTTTCAAGCTTGGGATTGCCGTCCTCGCGCTGCTTTTGAAAATACTGGCGCACGCGATTGCGCAACAGCTTGGCCTTGCCCACATAGATCACAAAGCCCATGCTGTCCCGATACAGATAACAACCGGGCTGCACGGGCGCGTTTTTGATTTTGTCCATCAATTCATTGTGTCGCATCATGTCGCTCCAGCGAGGTCATTCCAGATTCAGGCGTTTTCGGGGGTCGCAAAGCTGACGTAGCACATCGTGTCGCCCCATCCCCAATGGGCGTTGACCGCGTATCCTTCAATCCTGTTGCTGTAAAAGTCGAAGTAGATGTTGCTGTACAGCGGTACCATGGGCAGCACATCGACGAAGCGCTGCTGAAACGCCATCCATTTTTCCTGATAGCCTTCCCGGTCGCCAGGCTCGACACCGCGCATTTCGCCCGCAAGCAGCATGAGTTGCTCGTCACGGATCCCCGTGGTGTTGAACAGCCCCTGAACCTCATCCGAAATTTGGAACTGATAATAGGGGTCATACACATGATAGAAGTTGGTCGCCATTTGTATGATGTCATACCGGCGTTCATCCTGCCGGTAAAACTGCCTGAGCAACTCAGGAAACGGAAGCTCGTCGATGGTCAGGCCGACCCCAATGGCGTCCAGATTTTCGGTCAGCTCCGCCTTCAAAAACGGGGTCAAGCCGGAACCCTTGGCGAGCGCGCAGCGCAACTGCAGCGGCGTCAGTGTGCCGTCCTCCTCCTTCTTGTGGCGCAGCTTGTCCTCCCCCGGCACAAACGGCTCGCCGCGCTCGTTGAGCAACCAGCCGTCCGTATTGAGCATGCCTACCGCACCGTTGGCATTGAACGTATACAGCGCCAACTGCAAAAGCTGCTCGCCATCCTGGGCCATCCATTGCCCAAGCCCATAATATCCGAACACCGGAACGCCGTATCCTTTGAGATACTGATTGCACAGCGCCGTTTCGTCAATGCACATCGCCACTGCTTTGCGGACGAAGGGCGATTGCGTGGGACCCTGTTCGCAGGCAAAATTCAGCAGATTCAATCCCGCCCGCAAATAGCTGCTGCACCCCATCTTTTCTTCCGCGACCAGCGCGCGTCCCGCTTCGATCGAATCGCCGCTTGAGATCTTGTTCAGGATGTCCACCTTGCCCGACTGCAGTTCCTCAAACATGGTGTCCGCGTCAACCGCGCGGAACACAACATTGGGAATGCTCGGCTTTTTGCCCTCGTAATTGCCGAGATAATGTGGGTTCATCTGAAAGCGCGCCTCGTTCGCCTGCCGGTCGAAAGAGGTCAACTGATAGGCGCCGCTGGTCAGGCGGGGCTGTGAAAGATACCCCGTATCCGGATCCATAATCGTCTTTTGGAGCATCGCCTCGTCAAACGCAGCTTCTCCGTCCAGGATGTGTGCGCCCGCGCCCTCGTCTCTCACGTCACATCCAGGCGCAATGACGGATACCGGCGTCGGTTCGACGTTGACCATCTGCAGCTCGTAAAAATACGGCAGACTATCCGCGCTAATGGTCAAGGAAAACTCATGAGCGCCCAACAACCGAACACCGGCGAACGGCTCTCCGCGCAAATACCCTTCATAGCCCACGAGATGCGCCATGGTGGCGGGTTGGCCGCCAAGCTCCGCGATCACGGGCGAGGAGCGCAGCAGCACGTTGAACACATAGTCCTTGGCCGTGATGGGCGTCCCATCGTTGTATGCGAGGTTGTGCCGCATGGCAAATGTGTACGTTCGATTTCCCTCAGCGTCGTCTTTCACATCGACCTGTTCCACTGCCGTCCGATCGACTTCGACGTTGCCGTTCACCGTCCAAGCCACCGTGCCATAGCCAAAGACCATGCCCCGCACATCCATGTCTGAAGTGTTATTGCCCCATAGATCGCTGAAAAAATGACCGCTCATTGGGGTCAGATTTCCCACCGTCACTGTATCGTTCGCAGAGGCGTCCTCGGCGCAACCTGTCAGGCCCAGGACACACAGCATCGCAAGCGCCAAAATCCCACAGACCAGCTGTTTCATTTTCTCCGTCCTCTCCCCTCTGTTCGGATGATCCGGCCAACCTCCATGGTTGCGGCTTGCGCCGCCGCTGCTCATTCAATGCACTCGCCGACATTCAGGCTGTTCGCGCCCACCGACATCGGGATTGGCACATCAATGATCGTCACCGCGACTTCCATCTGGGTATAATACACCCGGATGACGTTCTTTCTGGCGTCCTCGCTGACCAACATGGGGCAATTTGCCGCGCGCGAAAAGGCATAGCCCGGCCGGATTCTGTCCGGATAGTTGCGGACCGTGCTTCCGATGGTCAGGTTAATGAGCGTGACCGACGCAGTCGGATCCATCACGTCATCATAGTAGTATTCGACGCGCCCCGTGGCGATGGGCAATGTGGAGTAAACCGCGTAAAGCGTGATGCCCGTGCCCCTCATGACGATGCTCGTTACGCCGCCCGGCGCGTATGTGGGCACGGCTGCATCGGGATTCTCCGACCAACCCACAAAGCTCGCGCCCGGCTTTTCCGGCACTGGGCTGAAGCTGATCTTGATCACGTCACCCGGCGCGTAATGGGTCGAATCCACCGGCACGCTGCCCTGGCCGCCGTTGGCGTCGTAGCGTATGCCCCCCGTGATCGTCAAGCTCCCTTTGTCCACAACGACGTGGTAATTCGGGTTGGACGAACCCACGACAGCCGAGATTGCGTAGCGGCCCGGCTTTTCCCCGGGTTCACGTCGCAGCGTGTAGTCGATCGTGTCGTCACCCAGCAGTCCGGTCACCGTCGCTTCGAATGTCGGGTCGGCGGTGCCCTCGGGCTTGCTGTAGTCGGGAATCTTGATTTTGATGGTGCGCTTGTCAATCACAAGCTTGCCCTTTCGCGTCAGCACGTCATATTGCGCGGTCACATCGACGCCATTGCGATCGACCCGTGGCGTGCCCTCCACTTCCGTGGCGTACGTACCCGCGTTCGTGGCCGTCCGCGCAACAGATACGCCGCGCACTTCATCGCCTGAAACCAGTCCCTTGGACGTATAACTGTTCACCGTGTGCGGACGGGCGTCATACACCACATGCAGGCTGCCCGCAATGAGTTCCAGCGTGGCCTTCTTGATGAAGTGCGCCACATAGGTCGCCGCGTGGTACTGGCCGTCTGTTCCCACACTCGGCACGAAAAGCGGGTCCGTGCTGACCACTGCGCCGCCCAGCGTCCAGTTTGAGAACACATAACCCGTATCAGGCGTCGCATGTGAACCGCTCGGTTTGCCCAGTGTGCGGTCGAGGGTCTCCGAACTGCGGCTCACATTGCCGCCGGTCTCCGCGCGGTACTCGATTGTCACCAGCGGGCTCTGATCCCACTTGGCGTACAGGGTCATGTCCTGCGCGGGCATGGTTCCGGTCTGGAAATTCCATGGGGTGGTGCAGGCCGCATCCGCATACCAGCCCGCGAACACGTATCCCTGTTTGGTCGGCTCCTCGGGCGCTGTCAATGGCGTCCCATACGTCACCGTCACAGGGTTTGGCGCAACCGCCGATCCACCTTGGGTATCAAACGTCAGTTTGAAGCTGAGCGGTTGCCACTTGCAATACAGATCCAGATTCGCGCTGGGCATCACGCCAGTACCGAACACCCACATCGCCCCGGTGAACCCTGCATTGGTGTACCAGCCCACGATCGAATGGCCCATCTTCGTCGGCGTCGGCGCGAGCTGCGGAACCACGACACCCGGATTCAGCTGCGCGGTGATGTCCGGGGTGTCGTTGTTGGGATGATAGGTCAGCGCAAAGCTCGGCTTCGCCACAGTGATGCTGCCGATCTTGGCGCGCGCCACGTTGTTGTTGTGCTTGTCGCCCTTCGCGCCTCCGGCATACAGCACGTATTCGCCATCGGTCATGCCTGCCGGGAAGGAAAAGGCATACGTATGGGTGCCCGCGGTCCTGGTTGCGTGGCCAAGCACCCAGCCTTTCGCGGTAAAGACATCGATCTGCGCCGGATAGTCATCACTTACGTTCCAGTCGTCCAGCACAAAAGTGTAGGTTTTCGCCGCATAGCCCGATTCCAAGGTGTCCGAAATGGCGCCTGTCAGTGTGGGATCGTCGCGCGGGCTGACCGTCACCTTACCGATGTTCTGACTTCTGACCGGAAAATTGTAATAGTCGTCGCTGCACGATGCGATGATGTCGTACTCGCCCACAGGCAACTCCGAGGGGATACTGAAGCGGAAAGTGCCATCGCCCTTTCTGCGCTGTGCAGGCAAACTGATCCCGCCGACACGGATGCGCACCAATGTGCCATACGTCTCGGTCTCCAGCCAGTTCGAAAGCGCGTAGCTGCCCATGAAGCCCGCTTCATAGCCTTCGATCAGCTGGATATCGTTGGGTCCCGCGAGCACTGGTTGGCGCTTGACGTAGATGGAGCCGATGTTCGCGCTTGCTATCGCGGGTGCCGGCGCTGCCGCCGGAATCGCGACGGTGTTCAGGATGTATTCGTCACCTTTCGCGCGCAGTCCTATTGGGATCTCCAGCTCGTATTCGGCGCTGGTGCCGTCCGCAGCGATGGACACGCGGTTA
>JAVBTW010000291.1:0-5544 GCA_031555975.1 Eubacteriales bacterium | reverse complement strand
GTCACTCCCGGTTGGGCTGGGCCTACTCCCCTCCATCCCGCCCCCTGGGGGTCTCCCTGCGCGGCGCGCAGGTTGACACCGATGGGGGCTTCGCGGGCTTTTTACGAGCGGATCGCTGCCCCGTGATCCGCCTCGCAGGCGTTCAGCACACGCGCCATCGCCGAACTGACCTCTTCTTCGGTGAGGGTCCGGTCCGCCGCCCTGAATGTCAGCGCGAATGCGCAGCTCTTTTTCCGCTCGCCCAGTTGCGCGCCGCGATAGATGTCAAACAGCTTCACATCCTCCAACAGTTTCCCTGCGCTCGCGCGAATCGTCGCCATCACTGGCCCGACGCCGACGTCCTCCGCCATCACCAGCGCCACATCGCGGCTCACCGCCGGGAACTTCGGCAGCGGCACCACCTCCGACTGCGGCTTTACACACGCGGCAATCGCGCTGAGCGACAGTTCCGCCAGATACACCCGCGCGCTGCCAATCTCATACCGCTCGCACACCTCAGGATGCACTTCGCCCATCTGACCCAACACCGCGTCCCCGCACTTGACAATCGCTTTTCGGCCCGGATGCAGGTACGGGTCTCCACCTTTTTCCGCCGTGATCTCAATCCCAAGCACCTGTAGCAGGCACGTCACCGCGTCCTTCAGCGCGTAAAAATCCAGCGCAGGTCCGTACATGCCGATGCTCAGCATCTTCGGCTCTTCCGGCAGCTCACCCGCTTTTGTCTTCTTGAACACGCTCGACAATTCGAACAGCCGCGCGCTTTGGTTGCTGCGGTTCAGGTTGGTCGCCAGCACCGTCAACATCGATGGCGCCAGCGTCGTGCGCATCACAGACGTGTCCTCGCCCAACGGGTTTTTGATCTCCACCGGATCCAGCCGCCAATCATTTTCCGGCAGGTCCAGCGATTCCGCCCATTTGCGGCTGACGAACGAGAAGTTCATCGCCTCATAGAAACCCTGACCCACCAGCGCCTGCTTGACGCTGTCGGCCAAAAGTTGCGCGTCCGACCGGAACCCGGCCATCAGCCCGCCCACCGGCAACGTCGAGGGGATGTGGTCGTAGCCGTACAGCCGCAACACTTCCTCTGACAGGTCCGCTTCCTGCGTGATGTCGCCGCGCCATTCGGGGATCACACACGACAGCTGATCGCCGCACAGCTCTACCTCCAGGCCCAAGCGCAGCAGGATGTCCTCCATCTCCTCGCCGCTGAGGTTCGTCGAGATGCGCGCATTGATCCGCGCCACGCTGGCATCCACGGTGCGCTGCTCAACCGGGTTTGGATAGTGGTCAAATGTGCCCTGTACCACCTTTCCGCAGCCCAAATCGTTCACCAGCATACAGGCGCGCTCCAGTGCCTCCAGCGTGTTTTCAATGCACACGCCGCGCTCAAACCGGCCCGAGGACTCCGTGCGAACGCCCAACGCGCGGGACGTCAGCCGGCTTGACGTGCGGTCGAATGTGGCGCATTCGAAAAGTACCGCCTTTGTGTCGCCATCGATTTCCGATTCCTCGCCGCCCATGATACCCGCCAAGCCCGTCGCGTCGTGGGCATCGGCGATGACCAGCATGTTTTCGCCCAGCGCGTGCTGTTTTCCATCTAAAGTGGTCAGGCTTTCTTCAGCCCGGGCGCGGCGCACCACGATTTGCCGGTCCTTCACTTTTGACAAGTCGAACGCATGCATCGGGTGGCCGGTTTCCAGCATCACATAGTTCGTGATGTCCACAATGTTGTTGATCGGCCGGACGCCCGCTGCATGCAGGCGATGGCGCATCCAGTCCGGCGAGGGGCCGATCTGAACATCTGTGATCACACGCGCACAGTAGCGCGGACACAGTTCGTCGTCCAGGATGCTGATCTTCGCATAGTCGGCGAGTTTTCCTTCGCCGTCCTCGCGTACGCTCACGATGGGCATCAGACAGGGTTCGTCCAGCACGGCCGCGGATTCGCGCGCCATGCCCCACACGCTGAGACAGTCGGGCCGGTTGGCCAGCACCTCAAAGTCCACAACCTCATCAAACAGGCCAAACACCAATCGCACATCCTGGCCCAGCGGGTGTTCTTCCTGGAAGATGAGCAATCCTTCCGCACCGCAATTGGGATACAGCCCATCCGGAATGCCCAACTCGGCGCCAGAGCACAGCATGCCTTGCGACTCCACGCCGCGCAGCTTTCCCCTTTTGATCTTGTGTCCGCCCGGCAACACCGCGCCGTCCGTGGCCACGGGGACCAGCGCGCCCGCCGACACATTCGGCGCACCACACACAATCTGAAGCGGATTGCCGGACCCCACATCGACGGTGCAGACATGGAGGTGGTCGGAGCCTTCCAGGCGATCGCAGGTCAGCACCTTCCCGACCACAACGCCGGTGAAGGCGTCCGCCAGGTTGTCGATGCCTTCCACGCCATTGCCGGCCATGACCATCTGCTTTGTATATTCCTCGGCTGTGGCGTTGATCTCCACATAGTCTTTGAGCCAACTCATTGGGATTTTCATGGTGGATTCCCTCCGTATTACACTGTTCTGGGCATGGTGTTGGGATGGACTCCCTTACCGAAACTGCTGCAAAAAGCGCAGGTCATTCTCGTACAAATACCGCATGTCCGGCACGTGATACTTCAAAATCGTCAGCCGCTCCACGCCGATGCCGAACGCAAATCCGCTGTATTTATGGGAATCGATTCCGCACATCTCCAGCACTTTCGGGTTCACCATGCCGCTGCCCAGCACCTCGATCCAGCCGGTCCCTTTGCACATCCTGCAGCCTTTGCCGCCGCAGTTGGCGCAGGTCAAGTCCACCTCGGCGCTGGGCTCTGTGAACGGGAAGAACGATGGCCGGAACCGCGTCGTGACGCCGGGGCCGTACAGCCTTTTCGCAAACGTGTCCAGTGTGCCTTTCAGGTCGCCCATGGTGATGTGCTCGTCGATCACAAGGCCCTCGATCTGGTGGAACACCGGCGAGTGCGTGCTGTCCAACTCATCCGCGCGGTACACGCGGCCCGGGCAAATGATGCGGATGGGCGGCTTTCTGGTGGTCATGATGCGCGCCTGCACCGGCGACGTGTGGGTGCGCAGCACGGTGTTGTCGTCTACATAGAAGGTATCCTGGGCATCGCGCGCCGGGTGGTTCTTGGGCAGGTTCAGCAGCTCAAAGTTGTACAGGTCCTTTTCCACCTCGGGACCTTCGACCACTTCATAACCCATGCTGGTGAAGATCGAGATCATGTCCTCCCACACGATGGACATGGGGTGCAGGCTCCCCCGCGATCGGGTCTGGCCGGGCAGGGTGACGTCGATGTCCTCTGACAGCAGCCTCGACTCGCGCTCCCGCTTCTTCAGAATGCCCTGATGATGCTCGAACATCATTTCCAGTGAGTCCCGTGCCACATTCACCAACTGGCCCACGCGCGGACGCTCCTCCGGCGGCAGTTGACCCAGGCCCTTCATGAACGCGGTGATCTCGCCCTTCTTGCCCAACGCGCTCACGCGCAGCGCGTCGATCGCCGCGCTACTGGATGCACCCTCCAACTCGTCCGCCACGCGAAATAGGGTCTGTTGCAATTGTGCCCGCATGTTCGCCCGAATTTCCGCAGCGCCGCCGGATGTGTCCACGGCTGCGGACGCCTGCAGGAAATGCTGGCGGATGCTGGCGATGGTCTGGTCTGACATGATAAAAACCTCCTTGATGGAATTGGTCATCAGCAACTGACGGTCGGTATCGCGGGCGCACCACACCGGTACAAAAAAAGCCCGCCCCCACAACTGCAGGGGCGAGTCATGCTCGCGGTACCACCCAAATTCGGTCGGCGCAACTCGTGCGCGAACCCTCTCGTCCCGATAACGTGGAACGACGCCGCCCTGCCTACTGTCATTTCAGCCGGGTGCTCCGGAGCGAACTTCGAAGGTCCAATCGGTCCGGCGCGCTTTCAGCCTTGGCGCGCCTCTCTGCGGAACCTGGCCACCTGCTACTCTTCTCCCTCATCGCGCGGTATTGATGGGCATTATAGCACACGATTCCGGGAATTGCAAGCAAAGATTCCTGCCTTCATGGCAACAGAAACGTCCCATCCGTGTCATCCTGAGCGCCAGCAAAGGATGAGAACAAAGGTGGTCATGTCTTGGAATTACACCCTCGCTATGCGCAGTCCATTCCGGCGCTGAGCCTGACTACTTGCCCACAATGGCGTCGATCCGCGTCAGTTCATCCGGCGTGAACCGCGTATGCCGGGCGGCCACCACGTTTTCTTCGACCTGCTCCGGTCTGCTGGCGCCAATCAGCGCCGATGTGACCACATCGTCGCGCAGGCACCAGCTCAGCGCCATTTGGGCCATGCTCTGACCGCGGGATCGGGCGATCTCACTCAGGGCGGCGACCTTGCTCAACTTGTCGTCCGAGATGTCCTTCGGCTTCAGGTAACGCGGATCGAAGCCCGCGCGCGAGTCCGCCGGGATGCAGCACATGTACTTGCCCGTCAACACTCCGCCTGCCAGCGGCGCAAACGCGATGCAACCCACCTTCTGCTTGCGCAACACGTCCGTCATCCGCCTTCGATCCAGCGGTCCAGCAGCGAATAGTTGGGTTGATGGATGAGCATGTGTACGCCCAGGTCGGAAAGCGTCTTGACCGCCACCGCCGTCTGCTCCGCTCGATAGTTGGAAATGCCCACATACAGCGCCTTGCCCGACCGCACGATCTGCGCCAGTGCGCCCATGGTCTCTTCTATGGGCGTCTCCGGATCCGGCCTGTGATGGTAAAAGATGTCCACATAATCCAATCCCATCTTCGCAAGGCTCTTGTCCAGGCTGGCAATCAAATACTTCTTGCTGCCATAGTCGCCGTAAGGACCCTTCCACATGTCATAGCCCGCCTTGGTGGAAATGACAAGCTCATCGCGATGAGGACGCCAGTCTCGGGCCATGTGGATGCCAAAATTGTGCTCCGCTTCGCCATAGGGCGGGCCGTAGTTGTTGGCCAGATCAAAGTGGGTCACCCCCAAATCAAAAGCCTTGCGCAGGATCGACTGCTGTACACCGAACGGGGTGATGTCGCCAAAGTTGTGCCATAAGCCCAGTGAAATGGCGGGAAGCATCAAGCCACTGTTGCCGCAGCGCCGATATGGCATCGCTGCGTACCGATCCTCCGCCGGAAGATAGCCCATAAAGTCAGTACCTCCAATCGCTTCGGTTCCTACACACAGTATAACTCAAATCGTCGCGTCAGCCAAGAGCGCTTGTTGATGCACCGGGTACGGCAACGACGCTGTTCTCCCACATCCCCAACGGCGTGAGCACATCATAGCGCCTTTGGTGCGATGGGCAAGATGGAGTTGAATCCGCCGTGCGCGATCCGCCACTTCAATCAGTTTGGCACGGAGAGAACGGATACATTTACGATGCCTTTCCGTTTCTATATATGTAACTTTTCAGTCTGTCGGAGCCTGTTCAACCGACGGAAAACTGCATGACTGATGCACATGAAAACAAAGAGGCTCGCGGCGCGTGAAGTCGGCCATTTTCCCGTCTTTTCATCGCAGTCGCTGCATAT
>JAVBTW010000312.1:0-5368 GCA_031555975.1 Eubacteriales bacterium | reverse complement strand
TGACGGTCGATGGTGGCCAGCTTTTTCGAGAGCAGCGCCAGGTCCTTATTGTCCATCAGCCGCGCCCTGAGCGCGCCTTTTTGGTCTGCGGAGGCGGTTTCCAGCACGCTTTCGATGGTGCCGTACTGTGCCACCAGCTTGGCTGCTGTCTTTTCGCCCACGCCCGGTACGCCGGGGATGTTGTCTGACTTGTCGCCCATCAGGCCCTTCATGTCGATCAGCTGAACCGGTTCCACGCCGTACTGGTCGCGAATAAAGCCCGGCGTCACCCGCTCGGTGTCGGAGATGCCGCGCTTGGTATAGAGGATGGTCGTGTGCGCGTCGGCCAGTTGGAAGCTGTCCCGGTCGCCGGTGATCAGCAGCGAGTCGATGCCGCGCTCTGAAGCCTCGCGAGACAGTGTGCCCAGGATGTCGTCCCCCTCAAAACCCGCAGCCGAAAGGATTGGTACGTGCATAGCGGAAAGAATCTCCTTCGCCACGTCGAACTGCGGGCGCAGTTCGTCCGGCGTGGGCGCGCGGTTGGCCTTGTATTGATCAAATTCCGTGTGCCGGAAGGTGGGGCCGTGTAGGTCAAACGCGACGCCCAGGTAGTCCGGCCTTTCCTGCGCAATCGCGGAGAAGAGCATGTTCAAAAAACCGTACACAGCGTTGGTATACAGTCCTTCTCCGTTGTCCAACAGCGGCAGCGCATGGAATGCGCGATACATCAAGCTGTGGCCGTCCACCAGAATGAGCTTCTCCGCCACGGGTGGGTCCCCCTTCCTCAATCCGAGGATACCTTGGGCATGATAACACCTTATTATACTGCACCGGCTGGAAAAATGCAAATTCGCCGGGCTTAGATAGTGCAGCCTAACCCCAAGTTAACTTAACGAAAACCGTCACCGGGTCCGTTTCAACCCACGCGTCCCTGTTGATCAACACACCGTACGGCAAACGGAACACGAGATCACAGGGAGGCGAGCATCATGAAGTGGATTTGCAAGGTTTGCGGCTATGAGCATGAAGGCGACACCCCGCCGGACGAGTGCCCGGTGTGCGGCGTCGGTCCTGAAGAGTTTGAGCAGGCGGAATAATTGATCACATACAATTGAAGGAGGATCATCGATATGAAGTGGGTTTGCAAGGTTTGCGGTTATGTACACGAGGGAGATACCCCTCCGGAGAATTGCCCCATCTGCAAGGCGCCGTCCAGCAAGTTTGAGAAACTGGCCGAGGAGCGCACTTGGGCCGCGGAGCACGTTGTCGGCGTGGCGAAGGGCTTGGATGAGCGCGTCATCGACGGGCTGCGCCAGAACTTCATGGGCGAGTGCACCGAAGTGGGCATGTACCTGGCGATGAGCCGCGTGGCGGACCGCGAAGGCTATCCCGAGGTGGCCGAGGCTTACAAGCGCATCGCGTTTGAAGAGGCGGAGCACGCCGCGAAGTTTGCGGAGTTGCTGGGCGAGGTCGTCACCGACAGCAGCAAGACCAACCTGGGCCTGCGCGTGGACGCCGAGTTCGGCGCGACGCAGGGCAAGGTGGACCTGGCCAAGCTGGCGAAGGAGCTGGGCTACGACGCCATCCACGACACCGTTCATGAGATGGCCCGCGACGAAGCGCGCCACGGTAAGGCGTTCCAGGGGCTGTTGGGCAGGTACTTCAAATAAGGAATTCCAAGTCACATAAACGGGGAGTTGACGTGTTGGACATTCACCAGCGCGTCAACTCCCCGTTGTGCTGTCGTTCTGAGCGAAACCAAGGACCTCCCACCGCGTGGGCGGCCGTTCCCATGAACAGGAACGCCGCATCCAGGCGGGGAGGTCCTTCACTTCGCTCAGGATGACACTGCGCGGTGGCATGGCGGGTCGTTGCGGTTGTGCTGCCCCCTACAGTGCTTCGCCCTTACTTCTTGCCGTACAGAGGCCCGAAGTTGGCGCAGGCCCTGTAGTCCGCGCCCTCGCGGTCCATCGTGCCGAACATGTTCCAAGCCGCCGGGCGGAACAGGTCGCCTTCTTCCACGTTGTGCATGCACACCGGGATGCGCAGCATCGAGCACAGCGTGATCACGTCCGCGCCGATGTGGCCGTAGTTGAACGAGCCGTGGTTCGCGCCCCAGTTGTTCATCACGGAGTACACGTCCGTGAACGCACCCTCACCCGTCACGCGCGGCGCAAAGTACGTCGTGGGCCAGGTCGGATCGGTGCGGTCGTTGATGACCTTGTGCACGTTTTCCGGGATGCGCACGGTCCAGCCCTCGGCGATCTGCATCACCGGGCCCAGCCCGTCCACCATGTTCATCCGCAGCATCGTGATCGGCATGCCGTCCTTGGTCCACAGGTTGGAGGAATATCCACCGCCGCGGAAGTAGCCCAGATCTCCGTAGCAGTACTGGGTTGCGTCGATGCAGGCTGCCGCTTCTTCGCTGCTGATGTCCCACCAGGACTTCATGCACGGTTCGCCCTTTTTATTGGTGCATTCGCCCGTAGCGTCCAGCGTGACGGAGCCGGAGTTGATGAGGTGGATGATGCCGTGTTCGGCCTTGCCCTCGGGCTTCCAGCCGCTGACGCGCTCAATGGCTTCGGGGCTCCAGTAGGTGCGTACGTCCGCGAAGCCCGACGCCTGCTGGGTCAGCAGCTTGCCAAACAGCATGCAGATGCCGTTCAGCGCGTCGTTCTCGGTGGCGACGACCATGGGCTCGCGGATGCCGTTCCAGTCGTAGCTGCTGTTCAGGATGGATTCCATGAAGTCGCCGTTCGGGAAGTGGTCCGTCCACTGGCGCTGGCCCTGGAAGCCCGACGCGATGGCGTTGTGGCCGCAGGCCTCCTCGCCGAAGCCCATCTCGGCCAGCTTCTCGTTGCCGATCATCAGGTCGCGCCCGATCAAGGTCATTTTGATGCAGTCTTCCAGCACCTTTTCCTTGCGGGCGTCGTCGTGCTGCTGGTCCTTGGGGTTCTTGTCCCAGCCGATGTGGATGTTTTCCTTGACCCACTTGTAGGCCTTTTCGTATTCTTCCGGATCGTAGATGCCCTCTTCCCAGCGACGCACGAACTCGCACATGTCGATGGACTCCACGCGCATGCCCAGGAACTTCTCGAACAGCGGCGGGTTCACCATGCTGCCCGCGATGCCCATGGACGTGCCGCCCATGCTGAGGTAGGCCTTGCCGCGCATCGTCGCTACGGCCAGACCCGCGCGGACAAACCGCAGCAGTTTCTCGCCAACGTCGTCCGGAATCGTGGCTGCGTCGTGGCTGTCCATGACGTCATGGCCATAGATGCCAAACGCCGGCAGGCCCTTTTGGGTGTGCGCGGCCAATACGGCCGCCAGGTATACCGCGCCTGGGCGCTCAGTGCCGTTGAAGCCCCAGATCGCCTTGGGCGTGAAGGGGTCCATGTCCATGGTCTCTGAGCCATAGCACCAGCACGGCGTCACGGTGAGCGATACGCCCACGTTTTCACGGGCAAACTTGTCGGCGCAATCCGCGGCCTCTTTGAACCCGCCGATGGTGGTGTCGGCGATGACACACTCGACCGGCAGGCCGCAGCTGTGCCGGAGGTTCTTGGTGATGTAATCCGCAGCGGCCTTCGCCATCTGCATGGTTTGGTCCTCGAGGCTCTCGCGCACACCGCGGCGTCGGCCGTCGATGCAGGGGCGGATGCCGATCTTCGGCAGTGAGCCGCGCAGGTGGTTGACCGGATGGGTCATGGGAAACGCTTTGGGATTGGCCATGATGTTGTACCCTCCTTGAATCGATCTGTGTGAGCGCGACAATCGCGCGTAGCCCGCTATGTTAACATTATACATCAATCGGCCTGCGGTCGCAATGGAGGAATGCTATCATTTTTCTGCAGTATATGCTATACTATTTGTCGATTCATGTGGGACTGGAGGATACCAACGTGCGCGTCATCATTACCGGCGGCGCGGGCTTCATCGGGTCCAGCATTGCGGACGCGCTGCTGGCTCGAGGCGACGAGGTCTGTGCCATCGACAATTTCTGTGATTTTTATCGGCCCGAGCTCAAGCGTCGAAACGTCGTCGAGGTTCGGGCAAAGGACACAAGGGGCCATTTTCAATTGATCGAAGCCGACATCCGCGACGCAGACGCCATGAACCGCGCGTTTGGAGGGTTTTTGCCTGACGCGGTCATACACTTGGCCGCCATGGCGGGTGTACGGCCGTCCATCGAAAATCCGGCGCTGTATACCGACGTGAACCTGATGGGCACGGTGCGCATCCTTGATGCCATGCGTGGCTGCGGCTGCAAACGAATGGCGTTTGCATCGTCGTCCAGCGTATATGGAAACAGCCCGACCGCGCCGTTTAAGGAGACCGATCCGGTGGACCGGCCCATCTCGCCCTATGCCGCCACCAAAAAGGCGGGTGAGTTGCTGCTGCATGCGGAATATGCGTTGCACGGACTCAGCGTCGCGTGTCTCCGGTTTTTCACGGTCTACGGCCCGCGCCAGCGGCCTGACCTGGCCATCAACAAGTTTGCGCGGCTGATCAAGGGCGGCGAGCCCGTGCCCATGTTCGGCGATGGCGGCACCACACGCGACTATACCTACATCGCAGACATCGTGGATGGCGCGGTTCGGGCCATGGACTGGACCGCCGGTGCCGCAAAGTATGATCTCTTTAATCTAGGCGGCGGCCACACGGTCACTTTGTTGGAGATGATCCAGACCCTCGAAAAAGTGGTTGGCATCCCGGCGGTCATTCACCGCCTCCCCATGCAGCCGGGCGATGTGAACCGGACCGACGCGGATGTGAGCCATGCGCGCGATGTGCTGGGCTATGCGCCGAAAACGCCATTTGAGCAAGGGATCCGGGCATTCATACAATGGATGGAGGCGCAGGCATGAGCGGCGAACTGCGGGCCTTTGCGCCGTACCGCATCTGTCCCATCGGGGCGCATGTGGATCACCAATATGGATGGATCACCGGCTTTGCGATCGACAAGGGCGTGGAACTGATGTACACCCCGACGGAGGACGGGCTGGTGGAAATTACCAGCGCGGAGTTCGGTGGGAAGGTGTATTTCCATGTACAAAACCCGCCCGCGGAGCTGAATGGCGACTGGGGCGATTTTGCGCGGGGCGCCGCCTACGTGCTGATGCACAGAGGCCTTAGGCGCGGCATTCGGGGCCGAGTGTGCGGGTCCTTGCCTATTGGCGGGCTCTCCTCGTCCGCTGCGGTGATCTTGTGCTACCTGCAGGCGCTGCTCTGTGTCAAGGACATCCAGGTCTCGTCCGAGGCGCTGATTGAGTTGGCGCTGCAGGTGGAAAAGGACTACGCGGGCGTGAATGTCGGCAAGTTGGATCAGTCCTGCGAGGTGCTGAGCAGAAAGGGCCGCCTGCTGTATCTGGACACCAAGGACCAGTCG
>JAVBTW010000257.1:0-8253 GCA_031555975.1 Eubacteriales bacterium | reverse complement strand
CGCAGGCGACGCCCTCACCGCCGCAGGCGACGCCCTCACCACCCGCAGGCGACGCCCTCACCGCCCGCAGGCGACGCCCTCACCGCCTCCGCTCTCCCCCCCACGGTCATCCTGAGCGCAGCGAAGGACCATCTTCTTATTCTCAGGAAGATCCTTCGCTGCGCTCAGGATGACCACGTAGGACCGAAACGCCAACCACGTAGGACCGCAACGACAACCACGTATGACCGCACCGCCAACCACGTTTCGAACCGCAACGCCAACCTTCGGCTCCGGGTCAACCCTGATCCCCGATCTTCGCCAAATCGTATGGCGTCTCCTGGTAGACGAAGTAGTTGAGCCAGTTCTGAAACAGCAAGTTGGAGTGCGCGCGCCAGCGCACGTTCGGCTCCTGCGCGGGATCGTCGTCCGGAAAGTAGTGATACGGCACCGGCACGTCCATGCCCTTTTTCACGTCGCGCTCGTACTCCAGCTTCAGCGTGTTCGGGTCGTATTCGCTGTGCCCGGTGACGAACACCCGCTTTCCGTTTTTGTCCGCCACCAGATACACGCCCGCGATGTCGCTGTAGGCGAGCAGGATCAGGCGGTCCACCTGTTCGATGTCCGCCTTGCGCACTTCCGTATGGCGCGAGTGGGGCGCGTGAAATGTGGCGTCGAACCCGCGCGTCAGCGGGTGGGACGGGGCCAGCACCTTGTGCCGGAACACGCCGCTGCACTTGTGGGGCAGCTCATATTTGGGCACGCCGTAGTGATAGTACAGCCCGGCCTGGGCAGCCCAGCAGATGTACAGCGTGGAAAACACATGGGTTTCCGCCCAGTCGATGATGTCTGTCAGCTCGTGCCAATAATCGACCTGTTCGAAGTCCAGCAGCTCGATGGGCGCGCCGGTGATGACCAGGCCGTCAAACTTCTGGTCCTTGACGTCGCCAAAGGTTTTGTAAAACGCGTCCAGATGCGCGGAGGACGTGTTGCGCGACTCGTGGGTCGCCATGCGCAGCAGCGTGACCTCCACCTGCAGCGGCGTGTTGCCGATCACGCGCAACAGCTGGGTCTCGGTCACTTCCTTCGTGGGCATCAGGTTCAGAATCGCGATCCTCAGCGGGCGGATGTCCTGCAGGGACGCGCGCGCCTCGTCCATGACGAAGATGTTTTCGGAATTGAGCTGGGCGAACGCGGGCAGGTTGTTGGGGATTTTCACGGGCATGGTCATGGCCTCCTTTTGTGTGGTGAACTGGGCGATCCGTCAATCGGGGCCCACGCGCACAATGGCGCCGCTCGGCGCGTAATAGCTCTTGCACAGCACCGACTGCCGCACTTCTCTGCCTTTTTCGTCCAGATAGTGCTTGTAGGTCGTCGCCCGGTATCCCTTTCGCGCCTGTTCCACCACGACCCTTTCGCCGGGCAGCAGCTTGGGGTCCACGGTGACCTGATCCTTCAGCGCCGGAATGACCTTGTCCGTCTCGCTGCTGATCTCAATCTTGATGCCGCCCAAGAGCCGCTTTCCGTACAGGCCGATCTGCACCCGCTTCTTGCTGGTCAGCTGGGCCGTGAGGTAGACCGGGTACGCGGTGGTGTTGGTGAACTTGAAGTCCTGATTGGGCCAGTTCACGGCCGCGTCCTTGCCCAGCGCGACATAGCTGGACGGGCGCGAATGCGGCGCGCGCTCGCGGATTTTGAGGTCCGCCTTGGCGACCGCGTTGAACAAAGTGGTGGACACCTGGCAGATGCCGCCGCCGTACTGGTTGGTGGTGATCCCGTTTTCGTAGGCCGCCGCGGGGCGGTAGCCCGCCTTTGCGGTGCGCTTGCCCAGCGCCTCGTTGAACGAGAATGTCGCGCCCGGCTCGATGCGCATGCCATTGAGTTTCCGGCAGGAGACCTTCAGGTTGGTGAGCCGGTTGTCGTTGGAAAACGACGCGTCCGTCGTGGCGGAGGACACCTGGCCATAGCTCTGGGCAAGCGTTTCCGCCGTGTCCTCGGGCACGATTTCGCGCCGGTTGATGGCGACGGTCTTTTGGCCCGCTTGCGCCGCCCGCACGATCGACTGATACAGCTCGTCCGGGTCCACCTGATAGCCGCGCTTGCTGTCGCTGAAGGTGAACGACTTGTTCACCTCGTCAAAGCTCACGACCTTTGCGTCCACTGCGGCCACGCTGAGGCTCTCTGCGAAGGGCCGAAGCTTGGCCATCGCCACTTCCTTGTCCAGCGTGACGGTGGGCATGAAATCTCGCTGCCAGCTGTCCTTTTGCAGCGAGGCGACGACCTGGTAGCGCTCGTCCAGCGTCCCGTACCGGCCCACCGACCAGGCCGCCTGCAGCTGCCGCCGATAATCGCTGCCGTAGCCCAGCGCGCCTGCGTCCAGGTTCCATGACTGGTCGCCCAAGGTGAGCGTCACGCTGTATTTTGAGCGCTCCTTGGCGTCCGCCGCGGCGAACCGGCGCTGAGCCTGATCCATGGTGAGCTGCGACAGGTCCTGGCCGTTCACCGACACGCCGGGATAGAAGGTCTGCCGGTCCACGGCCGCCTTTTTCTTTATGAACTGCGCGTAGCCGGACACCTGAGCGGTGATGAAGATCCCGGTCACGATCAGCACAGCCCCCATGGCGACGGCCACCGGCGCGGCCCACCAGGCGCTTCTGACCTTGTACCGCTTCTTGGGCCCGGGCCGGCCGCGCCTGCGCTTGCGCCTTTCGGGGCCGGTTTTGTCCGGCGCGCCCGCCGCAGCCGCAAAACGGCCGGGATCGGATTCTTTGGCGGCTTCCATCTCAAACGGGCGCGGGCCGGGCGTCGGCCGCTTTTTTTTGTTGGGCGCGCCGACGGCCATGCGCGTATGCCCGGAGGAGACCGGCGTGGCGGATTTGGGCTTTTTCGGGTCTGCCATGTTCGGTTCAGCTCCTTTGGAAAGCGACGGGCGCGAACAAGCCTATTCGTCTCCGTACATCAGATCCGCAGCAAAATCCCGGCGGTCGGCGGGCGGGTTTGACATATAATAGCTCAGCACCAGCAGCGCGTCCAGCAGGTGAACGCTCTTCAGGCGCACATGGTTCGGCACGGTCAAGTCGATGGGCGCAAAGTTCCAGATGCCGCGCACGCCGCCCTCGACCAGCGCGTCGCAGGCCGCCTGCGCAGCCACGTCGGGCACGGCCACCACGCCCACGTCGATCGGGTGCTCCTTGAGGTATCCGGGCATCTGTTCCATGGACAGCACCGAGACGCCCGAGTCGGTCTTGCCGATCAGCTGCGGATCGGCGTCGAACAGCGCCAAGACCTCAAAGCCCATCTTGCGGAACGCCTTGTAGCCGGAGATCGCGCGCCCGATGTTGCCCGCGCCGACGATGACCATCTTGTAGGCGCGGGTCATCCCCAGGATCTCGCCCACGCGCATCTTCAGTCCGGATACATTATACCCATATCCCTGCTGCCCAAACCCGCCGAAGCAGTTGATGTCCTGCCGGATCTGGGACGCGGTCAGGCCCATCTTCTCGCCCAACTGCGCGCTGGAGATGCGGGTGTATCCCGCCTTTTCCAGCGTTGACAGGTATCGGTAATAGACAGGCAACCGGGACACGACCGCATTGGATACTTTTTCCTTATTCATCTGTGTTTACGCCTCCGCCCCAATATCTTCTTCGCCTTCGATTGCGTCAACGAGGTTGTGCCGCCATTTGCCCGACAGGATGCGAACCAGGCACACCAAGAACTTGAGGAAGCTGTCCGCGTAGGTCATCAGATACACCCGCGCGATGGGCCAACCCAGCACCGGACCGCACCAGCTCACCAGCGGTACCGACACGCCCCACAGAAACACGACGTCCAGGATGCCCGAAACCAGCACGTCGCCGCCGGAGCGCATGATGCCCACGATCTGCGTGTTGTTGGCCGCCTGCAGCCAAACGAACAGGCCATAGAACATGATGATCTGCTTTGCAGCCTCGCGCGTCTCGTCCGGCACGTTGAACAGATGCGCGATGTTGCCCGCGAACAGGACCACAAACACGCCCACGATGGCGCCCATCAGCATGTTCATGGCCAAAAACCGCTTGGCGTCCCGCTGTGCCTCGTCCATGCGGTCCGCGCCGATGGACTTGCCGATCAGGATCGAGCAGGCGGTGGACATGCCGCGCAGCGCGACAAAGGCCAGCTGTTCCACATTGGAAAAAATGCTCATCGCGGCCACCGCCGACGCGCCCATCTTGCCATAGGCGACGGAGTACATCACCACGCCCATCGACCACAGCGTCTCGTTGAGCAGCACCGGTGCGACGGTCTTGAAGTACCGCGCGACCACTTCTCTGGGCGGCAGCCGAAGGTCGCGGGGCCGGATGGCGTTGGGATACCGGTTCTTGTAGCTGACGATCAGCATGATCGCAAGCTGCAGCACCACGCCCATCAGCGTGGCGACGGCGCCGCCCAAGATGCCCAGCCTGGGAAAACCGAACTTGCCGAAGATCAGCAGGTAGTTGAACGAGGCGTTGGCCACAATCGCGGCCATCGCGGCTACCATCGGCAGCCGCACATGCTCCGTGGACTTCAGCGTGGCCTCCTCCACCATGATCAGCGCGTTGACAAAGAAGGTGGCCGCCACGATGCGCAAATAGCTCGCGCCCGCCTGCGCGGCCGCCGCGGAACCCGCGTTTTGGATCAGCAGGCCCATGATGAACCCCGGCGCGATCACGCTGGCGGCCACAAACAGCAGCGCCACCGGCACCGCAACCATCAGCGACAGCGCCATGATCTGGCGGATGCCCTTCAGGTCGCGCTTGCCCCAGAACTGGGCTGAAAAGATGCTCGAACCGGACACCAGCCCGAACAGGATGATCGTGACCAAAAACGAGACCTTGTTCGCCTGCGATACGCCCGCAAGCTCCGCCTGGCCCAATTGGCCGATCATCGCGTTGTCCAAGATGTACATCAGCGCGGAGACCAAGGACTGCACCATGATCGGCCACGCGAGCCGGACCACCGTGCGCGTGAAGTCCCGCTCCCAGCGGAGGATGGATTGATTCATGTCAGGTGTCCTCCGTGTGTTTGTTTTGGGTTTGTGCGCAGCAGTAAAGTCACGGCGCTCACGCGGGCAACCCCCCCCCCGCAAGAGCCTCCCTCTTCAGAGGGAGGTGGCGCGCCAGCGCCGGTGGGAGTCCCCTCGCGCCACCCGGCCGCCCTAACTCCGCGTCACCACCGGGAACTGGCTGATCCGCAGCCCCGTGTCCCCGAACGGCACCAGCTCGATCACCTGCTCCGTACCCTCGACGGTCTCCGGCTGAATCGGCGGTTGCTGGGCGTTGCCCATCTCCATGCCCCAGTCCTTGCAGAGCGCCGCCTTGACCAACACTTTCGCCGCGCCCTCGCCCATCTTGAACGCGCGCGCCTGCCTCGGCATCAGCACCGGCTTCATGCTCTCCCCATCGATCAGCGCCCAGTTCCAGGGCGCGTCTGTGCTGACGCCCAGGTTCTCATCGTCCAGCCGCGCCCATTTTTCTTCCGGCCGATAGCACATCAGCAGCGGGCCCAGCTCCACGGCCGCCGACTGGTGATACCAGCGCGTCAGCCGCGGCTCCATCGGCAGGTCCAGCACCAGCCGCTCGGTCCCGGTCCATTTTCTGCGCACACAGGCCGACTCGCCGCCGCGCAGCGCCATGATTTCCCCGTCCGGCAGCCGGATCATCGCCTGCTTAGCCCAGCCGGGAATGCGCAGATACAGCGGGAACTCCACGGGCTTTTTCACGCTCACCTCGATGGCGACCTGGGCGTCAAACGGATAACCGCTGTCCACCAGCAGCCTGACGCGTTCGCCGCCCGCCACGAAGTTCACGCTGCAGGGCGCGTAGCTCACCGCCGCCAACCCGTCGTCCGACGTGGCGTACCAAAGCGATGAGACAAACTTGGGCCAGCCCTGGTGCATGTTCGCGAGGCAGCATCCAAAGTGCGGCTCCAGCCCGTACAGGTTGGCGTCGTCCCGGTTGTTGTACCAGCCATGCGGCTCATTGCTGCATTTGACCTGATTGGCCTGCTGGTCGTACTGGTGGTTCATCATCTGCGCGTCAAAGGTCGATGGCAGCGCGTTGAACGCCAGCTTTTCCAGGATGTCCGGCAGCTCCGTGCCAAAGTCGTCTCCGGTCTGGATCAGCGTCTCCAGCGTGTGCATCAGCTCCACGACGGTGCACAGCTCCGTGCCCTGCGACGGGTTCGCGCCGTTCAGATGCTCGTCGCAGGTGTAGAGGCCCGTCGCCACGCCGTGGTGCTTGATCAGCTTTTGATAGCCGACCTTGAACGCGGTCACTTCTTTGAAGCCCGACTTGAACGTGTTGATCACGCCCGGCGTCTTGAGGCCCATCGCCACGTTCACGCCGTGGGACAGGTGGTATTCCTTGTGAAAATAGGGCTGGCTAGAGCCTTTGAGCGGCTCGCCCTCTTCCTGCATGCCCTTTTGAAGCTCCTTCCAGGGCCGCTGCTTGCCCATGGGCCGGATGTGCGGGAACACGTGGAAGTGGTTGGTCCAGTCCAGCGTCTGGTCCTTCAGCTTCTGGCACAGCTTCAGCAGGTAGTTCATGCCCGTGATGTTGTACAGCCACAGCGCGGAGGCAATGTTTTCGCCGCCCCGGGCCACGGCCCATTCGCGCAGCGGCTTTCCGTCCAGCGTCTGGAGCTGATATCTGAAGTACCTGTCCATGAACGTCAGCACGCGCTTGTCGCCCGTGGCGGTGAAGTACTGCTGCAGCACCTTCAGCATCACCATGCGCGGCCACCAGTCGTCGTTGGACTTGGGGCCGAAAAAGCCGCGCTCATCCTGGCTTTGCAGCGTCCAGTCAATGAACCGCTGGCACAGCGCGATCAGCCGCTCGTCGTCCAGCTGGTACGCCAGCGGAACCAGTCCGTCCAGGTAGTACGGCGCGCGCTCCCAGCCGTCGCCGTCGCCGCCCAGCCAGCCGCAGTTTTCGCCCACATCGGGCCAGCGCTCAAACAACTGCCCCGACAGTCCGTTCGCCTGGATTTGCAGCTGTTCGCGAAGCCAGCCTTCGGGCTTGACCGCGCCCACGGGGAGGGCCGCCAGTTTGTTCTTTTGCAGTGGCGCGCGGTTGAAGAAAGCCTTGCCGATCATGTGTTGCACCTCACGAAGATAATTACGCGGTCGTCCGGTCCCGATTGTCCAATGAATGATTTGTTGCCCCTCCGGTCATCCGTTCCCCAAAAACACCATATACTCGCACTCAAGCCGCCCGTTATACAGCCGCTTGCGCTTGTCCGCCCGTTTTCCATAGGCCTTTTCGAAATTCCGGTCAGCAGTGATCGCGCCCAGCGCCCAGCCGGGGCTGCGCCTTTGCAGCTCGCCCAGCTGCTTGGCCACCGCCTGCGCCACATGCCTGTCCCCCATCCGCTCGCCGTAGGGCGGGTTGGTGAGGATCATGCCGGGCCCTTCCGGCAAGCGCAGCTCGCGCACGTCCTTGACGCTGACCCCGATCAGCCCGGCCAGGCCCGCTTGGCGGATGTGGCGCTGGCAGAGCTCCACGGCCTCGGGATCGATGTCGGTGCCGGTGATGCGAATGGGCCGCTTTTGGCCCACTTCAAACCGCGCCTCGGCCTCCGCACGGGCGGCCTTGACCATGGACTTGTCCATCAAGGGCCACTGCTCGCACGCAAACGTCCGGGTCAGCCCCGGCGCGCGGTCCAGCGCGCGGAACGCGGCCTCGATCAGCAGGGTGCCCGTGCCGCAGCAGGGATCGTGCAGCGGCATGGCCGCGCGCCAAGGCGGGCCCAGCAGCGCCGCCGCCAGCGTCTCGCGGATGGGCGCTTCGCCGTTCCATGTGCGGTAGCCGCGCCGGTTCAGCGCCTCGCCACTGGCGTCCAGCGTGATCAGCACGTTGTCCTGATGGATGGCCACATCGATCTGGAACGTCGCGCCGGTCTCGGGCAGGTCCTGCACCTTATAACTCGCGCGGAGCGACTCCACGACGGCCTTTTTCGTGATGGATTGGCAGTCCGAAGGACTCATGAGCTGGCTTCTGGCGCAGTGCGCGCGCACGGGAAAGGCCGCGTCCTTGGGCAGCAGGTCGCGCCATTTCAGCGCCCTGACGCCCTGAAACAGTTCTTCAAACGAGCGCGCCTCAAACTCGCCCACCACCAGCGACACCCGGTCCGCCGTGCGCAGCCAAAGATTGGCCAGAAAACCCGCCTCCGGCCCGCCGGAAAACCTGACGCCGCCCGTGACGGTCCGCAGATCCTCACAGCCGGAAATGCGCTGCAGGTCCGATTTGACCT
>JAVBTW010000033.1:0-6286 GCA_031555975.1 Eubacteriales bacterium | reverse complement strand
CGAGAGCATCTTTGACGGCATCCAGCGTCCGCTCACGCAGATCCGCGCCAAGGCAGGCCACCGCATCACGCGCGGCATCGACGTGCCCGCGCTGGACCGCGCAAAACAGTGGCGGTTTGAGCCGTCTCTCAAAGTCGGTGCGCAGGTCTCGGCGGGCGATGTGCTGGGCACGGTGCAAGAGTCCGCGGTGGTTATCCACAAGATCATGGTGCCGCCGGGCGTTGAGGGTGAAGTGACCTTTGTGGGCGACGGCATGTACACGGTCGAGCAGATTGTGGCCAAGGTCAAGACCAAGTCGGGCGAGGAGCGCGAGCTCAGCATGATGCAGAAGTGGCCCGTGCGGCGCGGCAGACCATACAAAGAAAAGATCGCGCCGAGCGAGCCGAGGGTCACCGGCCAGCGCGTCATCGACACTTTTTTTCCCATCGCGCGGGGCGGTGTGGCGGCGGTTCCGGGTCCGTTCGGATCGGGAAAGACCGTCGTTCAGCATCAGCTTGCCAAGTGGGCGGACGCGGACATCATCGTATACGTTGGCTGCGGAGAGCGCGGCAACGAGATGACGGACGTGCTGATGGAGTTCCCGGAGCTGCACGACCCGCGCACCGGTGAGTCGCTGATGAAGCGCACGGTGTTGATCGCCAATACGTCGGACATGCCCGTGGCCGCCCGCGAGGCTTCCATCTATACAGGCATCACCATCGCCGAGTATTTTCGCGATATGGGCTACAAGGTCGCCATCATGGCCGACTCCACGTCGCGATGGGCGGAAGCGCTGCGCGAAATGTCGGGCCGCCTGGAAGAGATGCCCGGCGAGGAAGGCTATCCGGCGTATCTTTCGAGCCGCATCGCCGAGTTTTATGAGCGCGCGGGCTGGGTCAAGTGCCTGGGCCGAGACGAAAAAACCGGTGCGATCTCCGCCATCGGCGCGGTTTCCCCGCCCGGCGGCGACATCTCCGAACCGGTGTCACAGGCCACCCTGCGCATCGTCAAGGTCTTTTGGGGGCTTTCCGCCAGCCTCGCGTATCAGCGCCATTTCCCGGCCATCGACTGGCTGCAGAGTTATTCGCTGTATGTGGACCGCATGGCGGACTGGTTCCGAAACAACACAGCGCCGGACTGGAACGAAAAGAGGTCCGAGGCCATGCGGCTGCTGCAGGAGGAATCGGAGCTGCAGGAGATCGTGCGCCTGGTGGGCGTGGACGCGCTGAGCTTCCGCGACCGGTTGACGCTGGAGACCGCGCGCATGATCCGCGAGGACTATTTGCATCAAAACGCATTCGATGATGTGGACACGTACACATCGCTTGACAAGCAATACCGGATGCTGTCGCTGATCCTGGACTATCAAAAGAAGGGCCAGGCGGCGCTTCAGGCAGGCGCGACATTGAGCCAGGTGGGAGACCTGCCCGTGCGCGAGCGGATTGGCCGTGCGAAATACCTCCGCGAGGAAGACTTGAAACAGTTCGACAGCATCGAGTCCGAGCTGGCGAGCCAGATGGCGCAGATCACGGAAGGGGGCCTATAGACGATGCTGAAAGAATATTCAACCATTCGAGAGGTCGTCGGCCCGCTGATGATGGTCGAGGGCGTGTCAGGCGTCAAGTTCGATGAGCTGGTGGAGATCGAGCAGGAAAACGGGGAGATCCGCGCGGGCCGCGTGCTCGAAGTGGATGGCGACCGGGCCATGCTGCAGCTGTTCGAGTCCAGCCAGGGCCTGAAAATCGAGACCGCCAAGGCGAAGTTTCTGGGCCGCTCGATTGAGCTGTCGGTGTCGATGGACATGCTGGGCCGCGTGTTCGACGGGCTGGGCCGTCCGCGCGACGACGGACCGGAGATCATTCCCGAGATGCGGCTGGACATGAACGGCAGCCCCATCAACCCCGCCGCGCGCGATTACCCGGACGAGTTTATCCAGACCGGCATCTCAGCCATCGACGGCCTGAACACGCTGGTACGCGGCCAAAAGCTGCCGGTTTTCTCCGGATCGGGCTTGCCTCACGCGCAGCTCGCCGCGCAGATCGCGCGTCAGGCCAAGGTGCTGAAGGGCACGGGAGACAATTTTGCGGTCGTGTTTGGCGCGATTGGCATCACATTTGAAGAGGCCGACTTCTTCATCAGCGATTTTCGGCGCACCGGCGCCATCGACCGCGCCGTGCTGTTCATGAATCTGGCAAACGACCCGGCCATTGAGCGCATCGCCACGCCGCGCATGGCGCTGACCGCTGCCGAATACCTGGCGTTCGAAAAGGGCATGCATGTGCTGGTCATCCTGACGGACATCACAAACTACGCGGAGGCGCTGCGCGAAGTGTCTGCCGCCCGCAAAGAAGTGCCGGGCCGCCGGGGCTATCCCGGCTATCTGTACACGGACCTGGCGAGCATGTATGAGCGCGCGGGCCGCATTCGCGGCAAGGCTGGTTCTGTGACCCAGATCCCGATCCTGACCATGCCCGAGGACGACAAGACCCACCCGATCCCGGACCTGACCGGCTACATCACCGAGGGCCAGATCATCCTGTCTCGCGAACTGTATCGCAAGGGGCTCATGCCGCCCATCGACGTGCTGCCGTCCTTGAGCCGCCTGAAGGACAAGGGCATCGGCAAGGGCAAGACCCGCGAGGACCACGCGCCGACCATGAACCAGCTGTTCTCCGCCTATTCGCGCGGCAAGGACGCCAAGGAGCTGGCGGTCATTTTGGGCGACGCCGCGCTGTCGGACCTGGACAAGCAATACGCCAAGTTCGCGGACGCGTTCGAGCGGGAATATGTGTCGCAGGGCTATGAAGTGAACCGGTCCATTGAGGAAACGCTGAACCTCGGCTGGAAGCTTTTGGCCATGCTGCCCCGGGCGGAGCACAAGCGCATCCGGGACGAGATGCTGGATGAATACCTGCCCAATTCGATTGAGGTGGATGCGTAATGGCGCTGATGAATGTCAACCCCACCCGCATGGAACTGACACGGCTGCGGCAGCGGCTCAAGACCGCGGCGCGCGGCCACAAGCTGCTCAAGGACAAGCGCGACGAAATGATGCGCCAGTTTGTGCTGCTCGTCAGGGAAAATGCGCGTTTGCGCGGTGAGGTCGAGAAAAGGCTGTCCACAGCCCTGGCTGAGTTCTCGCTTTGCTCAGGCGTGATGGAGCCCGCCATGCTCGAAGAGGCGGTGCTGTATCCTGCGCGCTCAGTGAAACTTGCGGTCAGCAAGCGGAACATCATGTCGGTGGACGTGCCGAGGCTGACCATCGATGAAACGAGCCTGACGCAGACGCAGCTGAGCTACGGACTGGCGGAAACCTCCGCCCAGCTCGACGGCGCGATCGAGGGCCTGGCATCTGTGCTGGCGCAATTGATTCAGCTTGCCGAGATCGAAAAGACCTGCAACCTGCTCGCCGACGAGATCGAAAAGACGCGTCGGCGCGTGAACGCGCTGGAGTACGTCATGATCCCGGACCTGCGGGATACGATCCGGGTCATCACGATGAAGCTGGACGAGAATGAGCGCGGCGCGCTCACGCGACTGATGAAGGTCAAGGACATGATCGCGGCGCGGGACGGGGCGGTGTGATGAGCCCGGTATGAAAAGACCGGGCAGAGCAAAGGATCTCCCCGCCCGCAGGCGTCGGCCCCGAGGCCATGGCGTCCGCTCACGAGAGGGAGGTCCTTCGCTGCGCTCAGGATGACCGTGTGTGGGCGGGGACTGAAGGAGCTCCTTCGCTGCGCTCAGGGTGACAGCGGATGGGTTTGCAATCAACTGCAGGAGGTCGCCGCATGGAACGCTGGGACATCTACGACAAAGACCGCCATCTGACGGGCCGGACACATGTGCGCGGAACGCCGCTGGCTCCGGGCGATTATCACCTCGTCGTTCACATCTGGATCCGGAACGATGCGGGCCAATACCTGATCTCCAAGCGCTCTCCGGACAAGGATTGGATGCCGAACCTGTGGGAGCCCACCGGCGGCGGCGTGGTGGCGGGCGAGGACAGTGAGGCGGCGGCGCTGCGCGAGACGCGGGAGGAGCTGGGCGTTGAGCTGGACCCGCTGGACGGGCGGATGATCCGCAGCCTCGCGCCCGAGGGCGATGACGCCTTCTGCGACATCTGGCTGTTCCACCGGGAGGTGGACCTAAAGGACGTGGTGTTCCAGGAGGGCGAGACCGTGGACGCCATGTGGGTCACGGCGGACGACATCCGGCGCATGAAGGCGGACGGGTCGTTTGTGCCGGTGTTTTCTTATCTGGAGTGGCTGTTCGCGTACAAGAACCCGATTCCGTTCTTTCCGCCTGAGCAGAGCGATGCTGCACATTTAACATCGACATGGTATGATGGAAAACCCGCACAATCGGATAGGACGCTGTCGTTCTGACGGTTGGCAGGTGAACGCGGAGAGGGGGCATGGGGTTGCGCCTTCGATCTGATGATACGGGAGGTACCGCATGTCCCACGCACTGACCGCCCGCCTGGCGCTGGCGAAGCATGAGTTTCAGTTCACCCACGCACTCGGCCAGAACTTTTTGCTGGACGACGGCCTGATTTCGCGCATCGCGGACGCGGCGGAGGTGGGGGCGGGGGACTGTGTGCTGGAAATCGGCGCGGGCGCGGGCGTGCTGACCGCGGAGATGGCGTCGAGGGGTGCGAGCGTACTTGCGCTGGAGCTGGACAGGGGGTTGGCGCCGGTGCTCCAGGAAGTGCTGGCGGACCTGCCGAACGCCCAGGTTGTCTTTGCGGATGCCATGAAGGCGGATTTGCTGCAGCTTGCGTCGGACAGGTTCGGCGAGGGCGCGCGGTTCAAGGTCGTGGCGAACCTGCCGTACTACATCACGACGGACGTGATCTTGCGGCTGCTGACCGCATCCAGTCCAAGCCCAATACCAAGGCCTGGTGTGCGCTGGCGGCGACGGTGCAGTATTATGGCGCGCCGGACGCGTGTTTCCAGGTGCCGCCCGAGGCGTTCACGCCCAGGCCCCATGTGATGAGCTGCCTGCTGCGCATCGCGCTGTTTGGTGATCATAAGCCGCAGCGGGCACGGGATGACGCCGCGCTGTTGCGGTTGATCACGGCCGCGTTCGCCATGCGCAGAAAGACGCTGGCGAATAACCTGACGGCGGCGTACAAGATGCCGAGGGCGCGCGCGGTTGCGTTGCTCGGCGACTGTCAGTTGGATGAGAAAGTGCGCGGAGAGGCGCTGAGCGTCGAGCAGCTGGTGCGCTTGGCGAATTCGATGATGTGATCGTGCAAAAAAGGGCCGCTGCGGTTTTTGTTCCGCAGCGGCCCTTTTCAATCAGGTTCTTACAGCTGGGGGCCGGCCGCGACCAGCGCCTTGCCGGCTTCGTTGCCTTCGTACTTGACGAAGTTCTTGATGAAGCGGGACGCCAGGTCCTTTGCCTTGGTCTCCCACTCGGCCGCGTCGGCG
The DNA here is from genome assembly GCA_031555975.1 of Eubacteriales bacterium. Lineage (GTDB taxonomy): Bacteria > Bacillota > Clostridia > Christensenellales > Aristaeellaceae > JAJDGF01. The sequence goes on along the minus strand of JAVBTW010000033.1, from coordinate 875 downwards.
TAGGTGTCGCGCGGGTCGAGGATCTTGGTGTCAACGCCCGGCAGGGCCGTGGGCACTTCGAGGTTGAAGTAGGGCACCTTTTTGGTCGGCGTGCTGTTGATGTCGCCATTCAGGATCGCGTCGATGATGCCGCGGGTGTCCTTGATGGAGATGCGCTTGCCGGAGCCGTTCCAGCCGGTGTTGACCAGGTAGGCCTTGGAACCGCACTTTTCCATCTTCTTGACGAGCTCTTCCGCGTACTTGGTCGGGTGCAGCTCCAGGAACGCCTGGCCGAAGCAGGCGGAGAAGGTGGGGGTCGGCTCGGTGATGCCGCGCTCGGTGCCAGCCAGCTTCGAGGTGAAGCCGGACAGGAAGTAGTATTTCGCCTGATCCGCAGTCAGGATGGACACGGGCGGCAGCACGCCGAACGCGTCAGCGGACAGGAAAATGACGTTCTTGGCATCGGGGCCAGCGGAAACCGGGCGCACGATCTTCTCGATGTGGTCGATCGGGTAGGAGACGCGGGTGTTCTCGGTGACGCTGCCGTCGTCGAAGTCGATCTTGCCATTGGCGTCCACGGTCACGTTCTCGAGCAGCGCGTTGCGCTTGATGGCCGCATAGATGTCGGGCTCGGAATCCTTGTCCAGGTTGATGGCCTTGGCGTAGCAGCCGCCCTCGAAGTTGAACACGCCGTTGTCGTCCCAGCCGTGCTCATCGTCGCCGATCAGCAGGCGCTTGGGGTCGGTGGACAGCGTGGTCTTGCCGGTGCCGCTCAGGCCGAAGAACAGCGCGGTGTTTTCGCCGTTCATGTCGGTGTTGGCGGAGCAGTGCATGGAGGAGATACCCTTGAGCGGCAGGTAGTAGTTCATCATGGAGAAGATGCCCTTCTTCATTTC
>JAVBTW010000104.1:0-19777 GCA_031555975.1 Eubacteriales bacterium | reverse complement strand
AGGTCCAGCTTGGTCAGCGCGTCGATGGTCTTGGGGGTGGGGCTGAGGATGTCGATCAGACGCTTGTGGGTGCGCATTTCGAACTGCTCACGGCTGTCCTTGTGCTTGTGAGGGCTGCGCAGGATCGTGATGATCTCCTTTTCGGTGGGCAGCGGGATCGGGCCGGACACGCGGCTGCCGGTGCGCTTGGCGGTCTCAACGATGCGGGCCGCGGATTGATCGATGATGCCGTGCTCATACGCCTTGAGCTTGATGCGGATCTTCTGGTTTGCCATGTGGTCTCCTCCTTGTGGTTCTCATGCACACGCTGCCGGGCGTGTTCTCTTATTTTTTGATCGACGTGGCATGAGCCCCGTCGCCCGATTGTCGGACTGGTCCCCGAGAATTACCGGCGGCATACCACCGCAACCTCTCGGTTCATCCCTGTTCGAACCCCGGCAATATCATATAGTAGAAACTGCTTTTCGGGGTTCGCGCAAACCGGCATTTGCGCACCGCGCCCTTTGGCGCAGCAAGGAATATTATAACCCATTTACCCCCGCAAAAGCAATAACCGCGGGCATCTGTCATCCCGTTATCCGCGTTAATTGTTGGAGAGATCGATGGATTTAACAAAATCTCAACTTATCACGCCTGCGGATTGACGATCCCCCCGCATTCCAGCAGCTTGCCCTCCAAAACAGCAAAGCGCCGCGCGTGTCCAGAGGGATGACTCCCCCGGACACCCACAGCGCTTCGCCGTGACGGATGCGGTTTACCGTTTGCGCAGGCGGACGACCGTATCCCGCGCATCGGGCAACGCGTATGTGAACGCATTGTTCGACCCCATCGGCACAAAGAGATACCCCGGATAGTTGCCCGTCGTCCAGCCCGGTTTCACCTCAATTTCAGCCCCGGAAGCCAGCAACTGAATGAGACCGAAATCATCCCTCGAATGCCCTTTGAGCGGCACCGGTCCCACGGTCTGTTCGCAAACATGCAGATATACGCTGTCCGCGCTCTCGGTCACATAGCCCCAGCTCGGCTTTGGAATGGCACTGGCGGCACACCCATAGATGCTCTCCCCGTTCCGCGCCATCCACGCCCCGACCTCCGTCAGGATGCGCACTGACGCATCCGGAATCCGCCCGCGCGCATCCGGCCCCACGTTTAGCAGCATATTGCCGCCCTTCGACACGCATTCGACCAGCTTGCGAATCACGGTCTCAGCGCTCTTCCAGTCGTGGTCATGCTCGGCGTATCCCCAGTTGTTGTTCAGCGTGATGCACGCCTCCCAGCACACGGGCTTGCCATTCACATCCACAATCCCCTCCGGCGGGATGATCTGCTCAGGCGATACGAAATCGCCGCTGTATTCCGTGGGATTGCCCGACAGCAGCGAGCCGAATCCCTCGCCGGAGACCTCAAGCCGGTTGTCGATCAACACGTCCGGCCAATAGGAGCGGATCATCCGCACCAGGTCCGTCGCGCGCCATTTCTCGCCCGACATCTCGCCATAGCTGAAGTCGAACCAGAACAGATCGATCTGGCCGTAGTTCGTGCAGAGCTCCTTCACTTGGCCGTGCATGTACTCCAGATAGTTGTCAAAGTTGCGCCCGGCCTCGTTCACCTTCTCCGCTTCGCAATTGCGCATGGGATGAATGCGATCGCCATAATGAGGATAGTCCGGATGATGCCAGTCGATGATGGAGTAATAGAGCCCGACCTTCAGGCCCTCGGCGCGGAACGCATCGACATATTCTTTCACGAGGTCGCGTCCGGCCTTGGTATTTGTGGCCTTATAGTCCGTCAGTTTGCTGTCGAACAGGCAAAACCCATCGTGGTGCTTCGCGGTCAGCACGGCGTACTTCATGCCGGCCTTTTTCGCCAGCCGCGCCCACTCGCGCGGGTCGTAGTTCACGGGATCAAAGTGGTCAAAATAGGGCTGATACGCATCGATTGGGATCTCCTCAACGCTGCGCACCCACTCGCCCCGCGCCGGAATCGCGTACAGCCCCCAGTGAATGAACATGCCGAATCGCGCCTGCTGATACCATTCAATACGCTTGTTGTAGGCTTGCCAGTCCATAGTCATGCCCTCCAGTATGTTGAAAAGTCTTTGACCGCACGCACGCCGCCGTCACCCTGAGCGCAGTGAAGGACCTCCCCTCGTGAGCGGTCATCGCCTGTGGCAGGGAGGTCCTTCTTGGCTCAGGATGACACCGATCGGTTCTGCGTCACCCAACTGCTTTTCCTTACTTCTTGAACTGAGCGTCGTAAGCAGCCTGGTACTTTTCGGTCAGCCCCGGCAGGCCGGCAGCGTCCAGGTTGGACAGGAACGTCTGATAGTCGTTCTCGATGGACATTGTGCCGGACAGGAACGCCGGGATGCACTCCTTGATCAGGTTGCCCACTTCGACCTTCGCGACGGACATGGCGTCCTCGTCCTCGGTGGAGAACTTGACCGGCGGCATGTACTTGGTCGGGTCGGCATACTGCATCATTTCTGAGGACACCTGATACAACAAGGTCTCCAGGGAGTTCGGGTTGTACAGGTCCTCCACTGGTTCGGAAGTCATGCCCAGACGGAAGTCGCTGTTGCGGTAGTCCACGCCGGCCTGCACCCAGTGGTCGTTCTGTGGCTCGGTCTCCTGCCACGGAATCAACTCGGTGTACAGCGCGGGCTTGCCGTTGATGCCGACTTCGCCTTCGGTCGGGACGCGCCAGTTCTTGTCCAGCACGCCCTCATAGCTGCGGATGGTGCCGTCAAAGCTGTACAGCAGATCGACCCACTTGCACACCGCTTCGATGTTCGCGCTGTCTGCGTTGATGATGACGCCGCTGAGCCCCAGGTCATAGGGGTTCACCGGGATCTGCTGGACGCCCGCCGGCCCCTTCAGCGGCATCACCGGGCGGAAGTGGCCATAGCGCTCGCCGGCCATGTCGCAGAACTGTCCGCCGTAGCCCGCGGGCACACAGCCCACCAGTTCGGCGTCCGGATTCTCAACCAGGCTGGTCAGGCTCTCGTAATTGGCGGTGAAGGAGCCGTCATAGATCAGGCCTTCGGCGACCATCTTGTTGATCCAGGTCAGGCCTTCCAGGAAAGCGGGCTCGGCGAACGGCGTCTTGACGGTGTCGCCGTCCAGATAAAAGCCGATCGGGCCGATGCCGGTCTGGTTCGCCTGGGTATAGCAGTTGTAATAGGTGAAGCTGTTCATCAGGAAATACTCGACCATGGTGTTCCGGCCATCGATGTAGCTGCCTGCCATGGGGATTTCGTCCTGGATGCCATTGCCATTGGGATCCTTGTCGCGGAACGCGACGAGGGTGTTGTAGAACTCCTCTGTGGTGGTGGGCATCGGCAGGCCCAATGTGTCCAGCCAGGATTGGTTGATCCACATCTTGGTGGCCACGGTGCAGTGATAGCACTGGTTGATCTCCGGCAGCACGTAGATGTTGCCGTCCAGCATCTTGAGCATGTCCTCATAGCCCGGGTTCTCGTCCAGCGCCTTTTGCAGGTTCGGCATGTGCTGGGGGATCAGGTCGTTCAGCACGGCCAAGCGCTTTTCGTTCACGCCATACTTGTTCAGGACCTTGGCGTTGATGGTGTCGCTGTAGGGAAACATGAACGCGTCAGGATAGTCACCGCCCGCCAGTGCCATCTGCACGGCCTCGGCCTTGCCTTCCAGCGGCACGGTTTGGAACTCGACCTTCACATTGGTCTGCTGCTCCATCCACAGGCTCATCTCATTGGTCTGCCAATCGATGATTGCGGGGTGTGCAACAACCATGATCTTCAGGGTGACATCGCCAAGGTTTTCGCACAGGGGATAGACACCTTCCGCCATCGCAGGCACAAACATCGCCATGACAAGCAAAACCGTCAGACACAGGGTGAGGAATTTCCGCATGAACACGTACCTCCTTTTTATGTATTGCAGCGCCGTGCGGCGCGTACAATCAGCATGGCAACCCAGCATCGCCGGTTACCCCTTCACCGATCCGATCATGATTCCCTTCACAAAGTGCTTCTGTACAAACGGATACATCACCAACAACGGCGCAGACGCGATCACGATCAGCGAATACTTGAGCAGGTTTTTCAGCGCCTGCCGCATCGCCATCTCGCGGGCATCGGTCAGCATGTCCGCAGTGACATTGTTCTGGATCAGAATCGAGCGCAGGATGACCTGCAGCGGGAACAGCTTGTCATTGCGCAGGTAGATGAACGCATCGAAATAGCTGGACCAAATGCCCACCGCGCAGTACAGCGCGATGACCGCCATGATCGGGCCTGAGAGCGGCACCACCATCCGCATCAGCAGCCGGAACGCGCCGCAGCCATCAAGCTCCGCAGACTCCAACAGCTCTTCGGGGATGGAACCCTGAATATACGTGCGGGCCAGAATCACGAACCAAACGGACATCGCCCCGGGCAGGATCATCGCCCAGACAGTGTTGTAAATGCCCAGGTCCATCACCAGCAGGTACGTGGGGATCAGTCCGCCGGAGAAGAACATGGTGAAAATAAAAAACAGGTTGATGAACTGCCGTCCGAACAGCTTTTTCCTCGAAAGCGGGAACGCGGCCAGCATCGCCATGATCAGGTTCAACACGGTGCCCACCGCGGTATAAAACAGGGAGTTGCGGTAGCCAAGCATGATGTTCTTGTTCTTAAACGCGGCCGTGTAGGCCATCAGCGACGGCTCCACCGGCCACAACCGCACCCGGCCCGCCATCACTGCGGTGCCTGATGAGAACGAAGCGGACACGATGTAGATCAGCGGATAGGCAACCAACGCAAAGCAGACCGTCAGCAGCGCATAAACCAGGATGTCGAACAGGTGATCGTCCCAGGTCTGGCGCAGGCGGTAGCGCGGTTTTTTCTTGGTCTTGTCAGCGGTCATCGGCGCATTCCTCCTACTACCAGAGTGACGTCTCGGAGACCCTTCTGGAAACGGTGTTGGCGACCACGATCAGCGCGAAGCCGATCACCGAATTGAAAAACCCGACGGCCGTCGAGAACGAGTAGTTCGTCGATGCGATGCCCATCTTGTATACGTAGGTCGAGATGACCTCCGAGTACTTTGCATTCATGCTGTTTTGCATCAGGTAGATCTTCTCGAAGCCCACATTGATCAGGCTGCCCATGTTCAGGATGAGCAGGATGATGATCGTCGGCGCGATGGACGGAATATCGATGTGAATGATGCGCCGCCATTTGTTCGCGCCATCCACCAGCGACGCGTCGTACAGGTCCTGGCTCACGCCTGACAGCGCGGCCAGATAAACGACCGCATTGTATCCCATGGTCTGCCACACGCCGGTCCAGACGTAGATGTTGCGAAAATACTCTGGTATGCCCATGAACCCTTGCGGCTTAAAGCCCATCTCTTTGAGCAGGATGTTCACGATCCCGATCTGCTGGTCTGTGAATTGGATGATCATCGACACCAAGACCACAGTTGAGATGAAATAGGGCATGAACGTGGTCATCTGCACGAGCTTGCTATAGCGCTTGGATCGGCACTCATTCAGGCAGATGGCCAGCAGTATGGGGATCGGAAAGCTCGCCAACAGGGAGTACAGCGAAAGAACGAGCGTGTTGGACAGAATCTTCCAGAAAGAGGGGCTTTCAAAGAACTGAATAAAGTACTTCAGGCCCGCCCATTCCATCTGTGTCATCGGTGTGCGGCTTCGAAACTCACGAAACGCGATCTGTAGGCCCCACATGGGCATGTATTTGAACACGAACAGATAGGCCAGCGGCAGCAGCAGCAACAGGTAATAGGGCAGACTCCACTTGATCCGCTTGCGCGTCTGTACCCATAGCGCGCTCCTCCGCCTGTCGGCGCTCAACATCGTATCCGCCACCTCCACATCGACACCAACAATCCCTTAACATTTTCATTATACCTTGACCGTCGCGCAGCGGCAATGTTATAATCAACCGTAAGGATGTGATTTTTTGCACGGCGATGGATTTACGCTGCGGATCATTCGTGCGGTATACTACGAAAACGACCAGAACTGGAATTTTCTGATCAATTTATACCCTTACAACACCGCTTACTTCATATTGGGCGGCGACGGGTTTGTGAAAATCGGCGAACAAACGACGCCTCTTTTGCCAGGACATGCCTATTTGATCCCTGCCAACACAATATATAGCTGCTGGTGCAACACCCGCATTGAAAAGCTGTATGTGGAGTTCACCCTCGAAGTGGTGCCGGGCATGGATGTGTTTTCCGGACAGGACGGCATCGCGGAGCGGGCAGTGCCCATGGAAGGAATCCAGGCGCTGTGCAAGGATCACAACAGTCCGTTCTTAACCGACCAGATGCGGTTCCATGGCGCGCTGATGGGCGCGCTGTCCCGTTGTCCCGGCAATGTGGGCCAGGAACCCGGGCTGGACAAGATGCGGTTCAAGCCCATCCTCTGGGACATTCAGCGCAATCTGTACAGCGACATCCGCTTGTCGGAGCTGGCCGCACGTCATGGCTGGAACCCGAGTACGCTGTCGCACGCGTTCAAGAAGGCGTTCGGGCTTTCGCTGAAACAATACGTGGAGCGGCTGCTGGTCAACGCGCTGAAACAGGATCTGGTGCTGACCGACAAGCGGTTGTCGTTGTTGGCTGCTGACTACCGGTTTTGTGACGCGTACTACCTGTCCGCCTTCTTCAAAAGACACATGGAGCTGTCACCGACCGTCTACCGCAAGATGTTCGCGGGCAGGCCCGACGGCCCGCGGTACAGAATCGAATGGAGGGAGCCGTACAACGAGTAGGATCGGGCATCCAGCGTGTTTCACAGGGGACGGGGCTGACGCGTTCATGCGACAGCCCCGCCAACATACATTCGGAAACACCGAGCTTCGTTACGCCTCATCCCAGATCCTGCGCGCGTTTTTCAGGGAAACCGCCGTCGCATACGGCCCGTCTTCCAACCCCTCAAACTCAATCGCGATCGGTCCGTCATAGCCCGCGCGCTTTAGCGCACCCAGCATGGCGGGGACATCCAAGTCGCCCTGGGCCAGGATCGCGCCGCGCAGGTAGCGGCCAGCCAGAGACCTGAACCAGGACCCTGCGCAGTCGAACTGCGTGGCATCACCTGGATCCCGTCTGCGGATATAGAAGTCCTTGAGGTGCACCATCTTGGCGCGGCTTGCCAGCCTCAGCGCGGCCACTTCCGGGTCCTCATCCATGCAAGCGATGTTGCCCGTGTCCAGCAACAGCTGATAATTGTCGTCGCCCACGCCGTTGAGTACGCGCTCCACGCGGTCGCAACCGTTGACGAAGAAGCCGTGGTTTTCAATCAAGGTCATGACGCCCAGCTTTTTCGCATACCCGGTGATGCGCGCCGCACCGTCGATCATGCGGGGCAGCAGACGGTCAAAGTGATCAATGCCGTTTTCGCCAAGCGGCCTTCGGAATGCCGAGATGTCATGCCTCATGCGCGGAATACCCAGCGCCGCAGCCACGTCCACTTCGTGCTGGATGCGGGCAATCTCGCGCTCGAACGCCCGGTCGTCATCCACGCACAGGTCGGCCAACACCGAGTAGTTGACCAGCTTCACACCCGCATCCTTGGCCTTGGCAATGGTCTGTCTGATGAACGCATCGTCCAACGCGCCGGTCTCTTTATCCATAAATCGGAACCCGAACGGTACCAATTCCATGCACTCCGCACCCTGCTTCGCGGCCCAATCGATGACGTCCAGCAGCGTCATTCGGCCCTGCGCAATGTCCCGGTCCAAGGAATAGCTGCTGATGCCCAGCATCATAACCACACACCCTCTCGTATGCTAAAACTGCCCGTGCGCATTATAGCTTGATTGCGGATCTGATGTCAATACTTCTCTTGCGCTTTGCACGGCATGCTGCCCGGAGCATTGGCGCGACTTGCGCCTTACCCTTTCGTCGCCATGTACAGCCGGTATCCTCCGCTCAGATTGTAACAATGGAGGCCGCGCTGACTGAGAATGCGGCAGGCGACATAGCTGCGCATGCCAGTCTGGCAGTGCACATACACGGGCTTCTCTGGGTCCAGTTCATTGATGCGGCCGCGCAACTGATCCAGCGGGATGTTGATGAATCCTTCGATCCGGCCGCGCGCGTACTCCGCCTCGGTGCGCACATCGACGCGCTGCAAACTGCCATCGTCCGGCAGCGCATCCACATCATGCCAGTGGAATAGCCTGACGCGCCCGTCCAGCACGTTTTCGATGGCACAACCGGCCATGTTGACGGGATCCTTGGCACTGGAGAACGGCGGCGCGTAGCACAACTCCAGCTTGCCAAGGTCCCGCGCCGTCGCACCCAACCGAATCGCCGTGGCCAGCACGTCCGCACGCTTATCCACGCCGTCAAAGCCTGCGATTTGCGCACCGAGCAGCCTGCCTGTGACGCGCTCATACAGCACTTTTAGGCTCATGCTGCCCGCACCGGGATAATAGGAAGCGTGACCGGGCGAAAAGGTGAACGACTTCTCGTAATCGATCCCGAGCTGCCTGCACGTCTTTTCATTGATGCCCGTCATGGCGACAGTCATGTCAAACACCTTCACCACAGCCGATCCCTGTATGCCCTCGTAGCGGCTGTCAAGCCCCGCGATTTGATCCGCCGCCACGCGGCCCTGCTTGTTCGCCGGGCCTGCCAACGGAACGCCCAGTATCTGGCCGGACACAAGCTGCTTAGCCGCCACAGCATCGCCCACAGCGTATATGTGCGGGTCTGACGTGCGCATGCGGTCGTCCACCAGGATGTGGCCGCGCGGACCCAGCGCAAGCCCAGCCGCCTTTGCCAGTCCGCTCTCCGGCGCAACGCCCACTGACAGCACCACCATGTCCGCTGCGATCGCATCTTCACCCGCATAGACACGCTTGGCCTTGCCCATCGCCGGTTCAATCCCCGTCAGTTTCGCACTCAGCCGCAGCGCTACGCCCTTATGGCGCAGATAGGGTGTCAATTCACACGCCACATCCGGGTCCAACGGCGGCAGCAGTTGGTCCGCCATCTCCACGATGCAGACCTCAATCCCTTTGCGCACCAGGTTTTCCGCGATCTCAAGCCCAATAAACCCACCGCCGACCACCGCTGCGCGGCGGGGCTTCACCTCGGCCACATAGCGCTTGATCCGCTGCGCGTCCGGAATGGACCTGAGCGTGAACACGCCTTCCGTGGCCAGGCCCCGCACATCGGGTCGTACCGGCTCCGCGCCCGGGGCCAGCACGAGCTTGTCGTAGGTCTCTTTATAGGTCTCCCCGTCATGCTCAACCGTCAGGGTCTTTTCATTCGGATCAATCGACACCACATGGGACCGCACACGCACATCCACATTGAAGCGCCCGTGGAACGACTCAGGTGTCTGAAGCAATAGCGAGGCCTCCGACCCGATCTCACCGCCCACATAATAGGGCAGCCCACAGTTCGCAAACGAGATGTGATCGCCGCGCTCCATCAGCACGATTTCACAATCCTCCCAAAGCCTGCGCAGCCGCGCGGCACAGGACGCACCGCCCGCCACGCCGCCAACGATGATGACCTTCATGGAGAATCCCCTCCTCAACCAGCACTTCGCTTTATCATGCCCCGATCCCGGTCAGGGCCGGAGGAGCAAGCCCCACTTCAACCGGATTGATCTGCGCTTACCTATTGATTTCTTGTTCAACATCCTCGGACGCACGAAACCGTATGCCTCGGATCCCCGCCCTGAGCGCGCCGTCCACATTCGCCTGTACATCGTCAAAGAACACGCAATCCGCCGGATTCAGCGCATAGTTGTCCAACAACTGTTGGTAGATGGCCGGTTCCGGTTTCACACACTTCACATCACAGGAGAACACGCCGCCTTCAAACCGCGAAAACCAGTCGTACTTTTCCATGATGTACGGTACCAGCTCCGAATGATAATTCGACAGATAGTACATCCGATGGCCCGCCGCCGCGATTTTCGGCAGCAGCGCAATGGTCGGTTCGACGGGCGTCAGCATCTCGGTCAGGCGCGCCATGGTCTCGCGAATCTCATGATCCAGATCGGGCCGGCGCGCGCAGAAAATCGCCGTCGCCGCCGCGTGGGTCAGTGTGCCGCGATCCAGCTCCACCCATTCAGGACTCTCAAACACGGTCTCGAGCAGCGCCTCTTGTATCTCCGGGGCCGCAAACAAGCCAGCAAGGTACGCGGGCGGCAGAAAGTCGATCAGCACATTGCCAATGTCGAAAATGAAATTGCTCATCGTTGATCCAGCTCCTAAATCGCCGCAGCGTAGATTTGCATCGCGCGCAGGTAGGTTGGAATGTGCATATACTCGTCCGGCGCGTGCGCGCCGCCGTGGCCGTCGGGCATGCCGTCGGGCACGGGCTGCGCGGCGGGGAACCCGGGCCCGAAGGTAATCGCGTTCTTCAGGCAACGCGAATAGGTTCCGCCGCCAGTGGTGTATGCGGGCGACGGATCGCCGGTCATCTCACAATACACGTCCATCAGCGCCTGTACGCGGGCATCGTCCTGGCCCATGTAAAACGGCTGCTTGATCTCAAAAAAATCCATCCCGAAACCCATGCGAACCGCATAGTGCCTGAACGAACGCTCTACCTCATTGAGGTCAGCGGCGATGGACAGCCGTGCATCCGCAGACACCAGCACCTTGCCCTCACGCGTCTGCGCCAAGCCGCACACCAGCGTGGTCTTGCCGGTCTCCGCATCCTCGCCGTCGATCCCGGCCTGGCATCCATAGTAATCAGAGGACAGGTCCGCAATCGCCTGGACGGCACGGAGAGAGGCGCCATCCACCAGCCCTGCGCCGATGATGGCCTCAGCCAGCATGTGAATCGCGCTCTTGCCACTCTCCGGGCCGGCCGCGTGGGCAGCTACCCCGGTGGCGCGCACCAGACAGCCCTCCAGTTGCGGCTCCACAGAGACGCCCGGCACATCGGCAAGCGCCTTATCCGCCCGCTCGTAATCGACGCTCAGCACCGCCTCCGCCCAGGGCGGCACCATATTCTCAGCCTCGCCGCCTTTGAAGGTCAGCAGTCCTCCATCGCCCTTGGGCACAGACAGCCGCGCCTTCAGCATGCCCTTTTGCGCATAGCACACAGGGAACCTGGCATCGGGCACCAGCGACACTTCAGGCATGACCTGGGTCTGCGCGAAGTATTCCATGTCGGGCATGCCGGTCTCCTCGCTGCAGCCAAGCACCAGCCGCAGCCCGTGACGCATGGGGATCTGAAGATCCTTGAACATGCGCATGAGCATCAGGCCCATCACACACGCGCTCTTGTTGTCGGCCACGCCCCGGCCGATCAAAAAATCGCCCGTCCGCGTCGCGCCATAGGGCGGCCATTTCCAGCCGTCCCCCTCGGGCACCACATCCAGATGCCCGAAAATGCCGATGGCCTTGTTGGGACTGCCGGTCAGCACGCTGCCGCAGTATCCTTCATGATTTTGCGTATCGAACCCGTATCCCGCCGCGCGCATCAATGCAAAGTCCAGCATATCGCGCATCTCGGGTCCGAAGGGCGCGCGCACAACCGCCAGGTCCGCGCGGCTCACGCTGCGTATGCGCGAAAAGTCCTGCAGCTCCGAGACGAGTTCCTCCTGGTGATCATCGATCCAGCGCTGGGTCTGTTCCAGCGTCATATTGCTCGTTTTCATTGTTCAGCCCTCCTGCTGGTTTCAAAGAATCGCTTGATCAGCGCCTGACACTCGCCTTGCAGAACGCCGCCGTCCGCCGGCGCAAAGTGGTTAAACGCCGGGTCCTCCGTCAGCCGGTATAGGCTGCCGCAGCAGCCGGCCCGGACGTCCCGCGTCCCGTATACCACGCGCCCGATCCGCGCCATCACAATCGCGCCCGCGCACATCGGACAAGGTTCCAACGTCACATACAATGTGCAGCCACAGAGCCGCCAATCCCCCAGCGCCGCGGCGGCCCGCCGAATCGCCAGGATCTCGGCATGGGCGGTGGGGTCGAACAGGGCCTCGCGTTCATTGTGCGCCCGCGCGACGACGCGCCCATCCGGATCGGCGATCACACAGCCCACCGGCATTTCGCCCGTGCTGAGCGCCATCCCGGCCTCGCGCAACGCCTCGCGCATATAATCCTCTGGGTTCAGCATTCATCATAACCCCTTCCAACACAGATAGTATAGCACATTTTCGTAAAGAGGCGTTAGCGAAAACAGAAAACAGGCGTGGCGTTTGTCGTGCACATCACGCAAAACTCAGATCTGACCAGAAAAAGGAATGAAGACGCCGGGGGAAGGCGTCTTCATTCCTATAACATGCGCTACTCAAGGGGATTCTTCTGTGTATACAACAACCGGCATGCAACCCCCGCCATCCGCTCCTATGGCGCTGCCCGCCGCGCGGGTCAGTTTTGACGACAGGGATCGTCCCGTGATCAATATATGCTCGGCAATGCGCCGCTAGACGCAAAGGGGGATTTTTTGCTCCTGGCCGGTCTTGCCGAGCAGGTTATGCTGCAATAGGCGCCGCCTCCTTTCACTGTGCCCAGTATACAGTCACACTGTGTCCACGATCGGAATTGGATGTGACGAAAAAGCAAACAAGCTGCGGGAACTTCGAAGGAATGCCCGCGTCAGCGCAGGCGCGGATTTGACGAATAGGCAAACACCCCCTATAATAAGAGGCGTACCCATAGAATCCGAGAGGGGGCAGCCGACGCCATGAACGTGCTGCACATCAATTCCTATTACAACGGCAGCGTTTTTTATCGCCACTTGTTTGCGGCCCAGGAGGCGCTGGGCGAGCATGTGCGCGTGTTTGTGCCCATGGCAAAGGGGGACAAAGGCGCGCGTACGGACTATGGGCCCTGGTCGGATGTGAGCCCGAACCACGGGAAGTACGACCGGCTGATTTTCCAATTGAAACACGCCAAGGTGCTGAGGGACGCAAGGACCCGCTACGGCGGCGGCGGATACGACGTGATTCATGCGCACTCGCTGTTTTCCAACGGCTATATCGCCATGAAGCTTTCGGAGCAACTGGGCATCCCTTACGTCGTGGCCGTGCGCGGCACCGATGTGAACACCTTCTTTCCGCGCATGCCTCATCTGCGCGGGCTGGGACGGCGCGTGCTGCGCGGCGCGGCGCGGGTGATCTTTCTGTCGGACGGTTATCGGGAAAACGGCTTGAAGCCCTATCTAAGCAAGGCTGAGCTCGACGCCGTGCTGGCCAAATCGCTGGTGATTCCCAACGGCATCGATGCCTGGTGGCACGAACACGAGGGCGCGCGGCACACGCTGCATCAAGACGCGCTGCGGTTGCTCACCGTCGGCCGCGCCAACAAGGGCAAGAACATCCTCACCGCCCTGAAGGCCGCCGAACAGTTGGCTGCACAAGGCATGGACGTGCGGTTCGACGTGGTGATCGGCGTGGTGGACGACGAGGCGATTTTGAAGCGGATCGAGCAAACGCCGTTCGTGACGCTGCATCAGAAACTGTCCCGCGAGCAACTGCTGCCGCTGTATCGCGCGGCGGATATTTACGTCATGCCCAGCCTGTCCGAGACATTCGGACTGGTCTATGCCGAGGCCATGAGCCAGGGATTGCCGGTCATCTATACCCGCGGCCAAGGTTTCGACGGCCAATTTCCCGAGGGCGAGGTTGGCTTTGCTGTGGACCCCATGGACGCGTCCGGCATCGCCGGGGCCATTGACCGCATTCGGGCAGATTACGACCGGATCAGTGAGAACTGTGTGCGACTGTCGCGCCGGTTCGACTGGGCCGAGTTTGCGCGCCAATACGACGAAATCTACCGGGAGGTCACGCATAAGCGATGAAGCGAATCGCCATCATCAGCAAGGAATACCCCACCGAGACGGAGGCCATCTACGCATTCGTGGACAAGTTGGCCTGCGCGATCGCCGACGAAGGCGTACAGGTGACGGTCATCGCGCCGCTGAGCCTGACCCGCGCGGTGCTGCGCCGCAAACAAATGGCGCCTGAACACGCTGTTAAGCGCGCACCCAGCGGAGCGACAGTGACCGTGCTTCGGCCCCGCACACTGAGTTTTTCAAGCAGACTGCGAATGGGCGCCAACCTGACTTACCGGTGCTTCAAGCGCGCTGTCGCCGCTGCACTGCGCGGGTTGCCCGAGCAGCCTGACGTTTTGTATGGCCACTTCATCTCGTTCAGCGGCATGGCCGCAGCGGAGCTGGGCGCGTCCCTTTCCATCCCTTCTTTTCTGGGCTATGGCGAGAGTTCTCCGGCGCAGTATGCGGCGTTTGACAAAGCAGCATTGCGCGCCGCGCTGCTGCCATTGGATGGCGTGGTAGCGGTGTCCAGCGAGAATGTTCGCGAGCTGAAAGCGCAAGGGATCATCGGCGCCCACACCCGGTTTGGCGCGTTTCCCAACGCTGCCGACGCCCATCGATTCCATCCCATGAACCGCGCAGAGGCCCGATCGCGGCTGGGTTTCGATCAGGATGCGTTCATTGTGTCCTTTGTGGGCGCGTTCAGCGAGCGCAAGGGGGTGCGCGTCCTGTCAAACGCGCTCAGGGAGCTTCCCAAAGCTCAGTCCATCTTCATTGGCAAGGGCGCTGTGCAACCGGACTGCGCGGGCATTCTGCACTGCGGACCGCTGCCCAACGAGCTTGTGCCGCTCTATCTGGCTGCATCGGATGTGTTCGCGCTGCCGACACTGGCAGAAGGTTGTTGCAATGCCATTGTGGAGGCGCTGAGCATGGGCTTGCCCGTGGTGTCCTCAGACCGGCCTTTCAACGACGATATTCTGGACGACAGCAACTCGATCCGGGTCGATCCGACCGATGTGAAGGCGGTATCAGCGGCCATCGCAAACCTGCGCGACGACAGCGCGTTCAGAGCCAGGTTGGCCGAAGGCGCGCGAAAGCGCGGCGCAAAACTGTCCATGCCGGAGCGCGCACGGTCGATCCTGGCCTTCATGAGTGAGGGCCGTCCGTGATCTTCATACCCAAGTATCCTGCGCATAGGGAGCATTGTTCATGAAACCAATCAAGGGAAAGAGGCGAATCTGGCTGAACACTTTGGCGATCGTGGTGGTGGTTTGCGCCCTTTTTGAAGGCGCGCTGATGTTCGCCGTGTACGCCTGCGGCGCGCGGACATGGCCCGCGGGCCATGCGGATGTGGCCATCGTCCTCGGTGCGCGCGTGATGCCCGACGGGCGGCTCTCGACGACGCTGGCCCATCGCGCCGAGACCGCGCTGGCGCTATACCAGTCCGGCGCCGTGCAAAACTTGATCGTGTGCGGCGCGAAGGGCAACGACGAACCCGTTGCGGAGGCCGACGCGATGGCCGCGGCGCTGATCGCCGCAGGCGTGGATCCAGTGCGCATCTTCCGCGACGACGCGTCCGCAGACACCGTCGAAAACATCAGAAACGCCCAAGCGATCATGGCTGAGCATGGGTTTCAGACCGCGATGCTGGTCACCAGTGAGTATCACCTGACCCGCGCGCTGTGGATTGCGAGCGACGAGGGGTTGACCGCCCTTGGCGCGCCAGCTCAGGGGCCGGATACGCTGCCCATGCAATTGAAGGCCAACATCCGGGAAACTTTCAGCTGGCTGAATTACTGGACCGGCGGATTGCTCGGCAGGATCTCTGGATTAAGCAAGGCCGACAACGGATGAGATACCCTCGCCTCGGGCGAGGAGAACTACGCCTGAACGGAGAATATGTTTGCTGAACCAAATGAAGGCTTATTATCGCGTACATCGGCACTTTTTCGACGCCGTGCTGGCCATCGGCGTACCGATCGCTGTTCAAAACCTGCTCACCACGTCCGTGGGCATCGTAGACACCTTCATGGTCTCCTCCCTCGGCGAATCGTCGCTGGCTGCCGTGGGCCTGTGCAATCAATTTGGCAGCCTCTATTTTTCCTGTTACTGGGGCTTCATATGCGCAGGTACGCTCTTCTTTGCGCAGTATTGGGGCGCAAAAAATGAGGACGGTATCTGCAGCGCGTATGGCATCGTCCTCTGCTTCATTGGGATCGTCGCCCTCGTCTTCACTGTCCTCGGCCTCGCCGTCCCGGAGTTCATCCTCTCTGTCTACACAGACAATCCGGAGATCCGCGCCATCGGCGCGTCCTACCTGCGCATCATCGCGCTCAGTTATCCCGCGGCCGTCATGTCCATGGCGCTCAGCTGCCTCATGCGCTCCACCGAAAACGTGCGTGTACCGCTCGTCGGATCCATCGCGTCAATGATCACCAACACTTTCCTCAACTGGGTCCTCATCTTCGGCAACCTCGGCGCACCGGCGATGGGTGCGCGCGGCGCGGCCATCGCGTCCGTCATCGCGGTCCATGTCAACCTCGCAGCCCTCTACGCGCTCTCCGTCAACGATCCCCGCGCGCTCGTCCTCCGCATCCGGCGGCACTTCCATTGGCCGCGCGGACTGCTGGCTGAGTTCCTGCGCAAGGCCGCGCCGATGATCCTCAACGAGATCCTGTACGGCATCGGCCAGATGCTCATCAACATCGTGCTGGGCCACCAGTCCGCATCCGGCATCGCCGCCATGGCGCTGTTCCGCGTCATCGAGGGCCTTGTATTCTCCTTTTTTATCGGTCTGGTCAACGCCAGTTCCGTGCTCGTCGGAAAGCAGGTTGGCGCGGGCGAGTTGCGCGGCGCGTACAAGGACGCCGTGCGCTTGGCCTGGATGTGCCCGTTGGTGACCTTCTGCGTCTGCATCCTCATCTGGCCGCTGAGTCCGCTGGTACTTAATTTGTTTTCCATGGGCCTGGAATCCAGCGGATACGTGTTCTGGATGGTGGGCATCTACTGCATCGCCGGCCCGTTGCGAACATGCAACTACATTCTCAACAACACCTTCCGCGCCGGCGGCGAGCCTGTGATCGGCGCGGTGTTTGAAATCGGCGCCCTGTTTCTCATCTCCGTGCCCTTGACCTGGACCGCAGGCATGATCCTGTATCTGCCGTATCTGGTGATCGTCGCATCCATGTACATAGAGGAACTGATCAAGCTGGGCATCGGACTGGGCTATCTGAAGAGTGGCAGGTGGATAAAGCCGGTTACCCAAGAGGGCGAGGCTGAGCTGCCCATCTTCCTGGCTTGGCTCAAAACCCTGCGGGCCTCATCATGACCGCGCGCGGCAAAAGACCTCCCGTGCAAGGGACGTTCCCAGAAACGTCGCCTTCCAATGGGAGGCCTTTTCATTGTCCTAGATCGGTCAATTCGGGTCCGCATCCTCCGTCGGCACGATCATCATGCTGGCAGCCGGATCTGCGTCAACGGTGTTGTCGGTCGCAGCGGCAACCGTACCGCTTTCCACTGCATACGTCCCTGAGGAAGCACCCGACTCGCCGTTCCAGCCGACGATCACGGCCTCGTACTCACCACTGCCCAAATCCAGCACATCGTCTGTAAACGAAGCGAGTTCGGATCGGGTCAGGGCCACTTTGTAGACCTTCGTTGCGCCGTCCTTGAGTCCCTTCTTGTTCTTCCATGTCGGCAGTGCTTTTTCAAACACCACCGACTCTCCGTGCTTGAACTGGAGCGAGAGCCCGCTGGCCTTTTTGATCGTGGAACCGGATCGGTTGAACATATAGATCTCAATTTTCAGTTTGCCATCGTCATACGCCATCGACTTCGTGCTGGTGACCACTTCGCCAGGGGAGCCCTTGGCGGGCTTCTTGCGGGAGATGGTAGTGCGCACGACCTCGACGGTGCATTTAGCCAGCTTGCCGTTGTGTTTCTTGATGGTGATGACGGCCTGCCCAATCTCCTTGGCGCTGATCTCCCCCTGATCGGTCACGGACACGACATCAGGCTTGGACGATTGAGCATAGATGGTGGGCAGACTGCGGTCATCGGGCCGGACCTCCACCAGTTGATATGTGCCACCCTTCGTGGCACGAAATGTCTTTGGCATCGTCCAGGTTGTCGGCACAATGGTGGATTCGGGCTCAATGGCGGGGATTTCGCCGGTCTGCGCGCTTTGCATCGGCGCGGCTTCCAGCACGCCGGCCAGCGCCACGACAGGTGTCAGTGTCGCGATCAGCGCCATACAGATTAGCCATTTACGCATTTGTTTCATGGGATCAGCCCCCTCGTTTCAGGTCAGAAGGTATATACTCTACCAGGTTCATATATTATACCTCCGCCCGAAATGAACCGTCAACAAATACCGGGATATTGTCACACTTGAGTCACCGATCTGTCACATATTGTGGTTGCCGAACGTGGCTGATCCGCGTCCACGCCGACGCGTCACCCAAAGCGAAGCGAAGGACCTCCCCGCGCGAGCGACACTCTGCAATAGAGAACGTCGCTCACATGGGGGAGGTCCTTCGCTTCGCTACGGATGACAACGTGGCGTCGGATGCGGATCACGAACGCTTCGGCATCATCCGGTTGTCCTACAGTTCGCCCTTTTTGTCCAGTATGGCCGCATGGGCAGCCGCCAATCTGGCGATCGGTACGCGGAACGGGCTGCAGCTGACATAGGCCAGGCCGAGCTTGTGGCAGAACATGACGGACGACTGGTCACCGCCATGCTCGCCACAGATGCCCAGCTTGATGTCCGGGCGCGTCTGGCGACCCAGCTTTACGGCCATCTCCATCAGTTTGCCCACACCCGCCTGGTCCAGGCGCGCGAAGGGATCAGACTCGAAGATTTTCTTGTCGTAGTAGCTGTCCAGGAATTTGCCCGCGTCGTCGCGCGAGAATCCGTAGGTCATTTGGGTCAGGTCGTTGGTCCCGAAGGAGAAGAACTCAGCCTCCGCGGCAATCTGGTCGGCTGTCACCGCAGCGCGAGGGATCTCGATCATGGTGCCGACCAGGTACTTGATGGTCTTGGCCTTTTCGGCCATGACCTTGCCAGCGGTCTCCACGACCACCTTGCGCACGAACGCCAGTTCGTGTACGTCGCCCACCAGCGGGATCATGATCTCGGGCACGATGTTGAGCTGCTTTTCCTGGGAGACTTCGATGGCGGCCTCGATCACCGCGCGCGTCTGCATTTCAGCGATCTCCGGGTAGGTGATGGACAGGCGGACGCCGCGATGGCCCAGCATCGGGTTCAGCTCGTGCAGCGCATCGATCTTGGCCACAACCGCCTCGGGCGTGGCGCCCAGTTCTTTGGCGATCTGCGCAATCTCGGCGGTCATGGACGCGTTGGGCAGGAACTCATGCAGCGGCGGGTCGAGGTAGCGGATGGTGACCGGACGCTCACCCATGGCCTCGTAAATGCCCTTGAAGTCCATTTTTTGCATCGGCAGGATTTTGGCAAGGGCGGCGCGGCGCTGCTGCTCCGTGTCGGCCAGGATCATCTCGCGAACGGCCGCGATGCGGTCGGCGGCAAAGAACATGTGCTCGGTGCGGGTCAGGCCGATGCCTTCGGCGCCGAACTTCACGGCCACCGCAGCGTCATGGGGGGTGTCCGCATTGGTGCGGACCTTCAGCTTGCGCGACTCGTCGGCCCAGCTCATCAGTGTGGCAAAGTCGCCGCTGACGTCCGCATCGACGGTCTTGATCTCGCCCGCGTTCACATTGCCGGTGGTGCCGTCCAGGGAAATAAAGTCGCCTTCTGCGAAATTGTTGCCGTTGATCTCCAATGTCTTTGCATCCTCATCGATGCGCGCGTCGCTGCAGCCCGCCACACAGCAGGTGCCCATGCCGCGCGCCACGACCGCTGCGTGGCTGGTCATGCCGCCGCGCCCAGTCAGGATGCCCTGGGAGTGATTCATGCCCTCGATGTCCTCTGGGCTGGTCTCCATGCGCACCAGGATGACCTTCTGGCCGGCCTTGGAGGCGGCCACGGCCTCGTGGGCGTGGAAGTAGAT
>JAVBTW010000261.1:0-3841 GCA_031555975.1 Eubacteriales bacterium | reverse complement strand
TGGTCGACTTGGAGGCGATGTCCACCTTGCCGTTTTCGCCGTAGCTCCAATTGCCGTCCTCGGGCTTGTCGGGATATCCATTGTATCCGGTCAGCATCGACTCGAACTCGATCTGGGCGTCCAGCCAGGTCAGCGCTGCCTCCACGTCCTTGCAGCCCACGGTCAGCGCCGCGCCGAATCCGGGGATTTCCAGGTACTTGGGTACCAGCGCGTTGTATCCTTCCGCCGCCACGGGCACGATGCACTCGTACTGCTCCACCACCGGATCCTCGGTACCCATGGCCTTCATGCGCCAGCGCCAGAACGAACCTGCGCTGCCAGCGTTCACCTTGGCTTCAAACGCGTTGGTGTCCTGAGCCACGGCCTCGATGTCGATCAGGCCTTCCGCGTACCAGTTGTGCAGCGTCTCCAAACCCGCGCGCATGCCCTCGGCCAACAGTGGCGATGTGACCTTGTTGTCCGCACCGATGGAGATGTACTTGTCGTTGAATGGCACACCCCAGAACGACAACAGGTGGGTCATGCCATCCACGCCCGCCTTGAACGAGCCTGTAAACGGGATCTCGTCGTTCGCGTCGCCGTTGCCATTGGCGTCCTGTTCCTTGAACGCGCGAAGCATGGACTCATACTCGGTGGCGGTGGTGGGCGCGGAGAGGCCCAGGTTCGAGAGCCACTGCTTGTTCACGAACAGGTGCGATTCCACGTTGATGTTCTGCGGGATCAGCCAGCCAATGTTGTACATCTTGCCGTCCGACGAGCGCATGCTCTCCGCAAGTTCTGGGTCGGCCTTCAGACGCTCGGAGTAATTGGGCATGTACTGCTCAATGTAATCGTCCAGCGGCAGCAGCGCCTCCTGGTCGACCCCGTAGGTCTCAATGAACATGGCGTCGTTGCCGCGCATGATGATGTCCGGGTAGTCGCCCGAAGCGAACATCAGGTTCAGCTTGGTCTGCCACTCGCTGCCGGGCACCTTGTTGAACTCGGCGTGGATGCCTGTCTTGTTCTCGATTCCGTCCTCGCCGGTGTAGTAGCGCATCTCACCAAAGTTCAAGTCGTCGATGTCGCGATACCAGATCATCACATTGAGGTTCTTCTCCGCCGCGAATGCCGGCGCTGAGACGAGTAGTACCAGCACCAATGCCAGCACCAGGGAAACAAGTTTCTTCATGTGAACAGCCTCCTTATTTTTGTGGGCTCTCCGCCCATGATCAACCCTTGATCGAACCCACCATGACACCCTTGACAAAAAACTTCTGCATGCACAGGTATAGCACGATGGCAGGCACCGTGGACACCACGATCACGCAGTACTTGGCCACCTGCGCGCGCTGCAGCAGCATTGCCGTGTCCGCATCCTGGTCGCCCGCCAGCGACTCCAACATGTCCTTGCCTGTCTCCAGCGTCGCCAGGATGCGCTTGAGCACCGTCTGCAGTGGCAGCAGCCACTCGTCCCTGATGTAGATCAATCCCGTCCAGTAATCGTTCCACTTGGCGATGCCATAGTACACCGACAGCACCGCGATGATCGTGCCGCACAGCGGTAGAACGATGCGGAAAAAGTATTGCAACTGCGTGGCGCCGTCCAGATCCGCAGCCTCGTACAGCGCTTCCGGGATGGTGGACGTGATGTAGGTCCTGGCCAGCATGATGTTCCAAACCGATACGCAGCCCATTAGTACGCAAATCCAGGGTGTGTTGTACAGCCCGATGTCCTTCATCACCAGGAAGCTGGGGATGTCGCCGCCGGAAAAGAACATCGTGAATGAGAACACCAGCGCCAGAAGCTTCTTGCCCGGAAACTTGCGCGACAGCGTGAACGCCGCACCCATTGTGACGATCAGGCTGATCACCGTGCCTGACAGCGTATACAGGAACGAGTTCAGGTAGGAGCGGTAGATCGAGCTGTTCTGCAGGATTGCGTCGTAGCCCGTGAAGGTGATCCCCTTTGGAAAGAAAACGACCTCGCCCCGCGTAACCATGCCCGCGTCGGAGATGGAACAGATGATCACCAGATACAGCGGATACAGCACCACGGCCAACACCGCAATGACCAGAACCACATTCACCACGTTGAACACCTTGTCCTGCCAAACGTCCTTCATCGCGTGATGTTTGGGCTTCCGTGCAACGGAAAGCTGTGCCACAGTTCACCCCTCCCCTCTCTCTAAAACAGTGTCTCGCCCTGCATCTTGCCCGACACCCGGTTCGCACCGACAACCAGAATGAAGTTGATCACGTTCACGAACAACCCGATGGCCGCCGTGTACGAGAACTGGCCCTTGCCAAGGCCCATCGTGTACACATAGGTGCCGATGATGTCCGACACTTCGATGTTGCCGCCCGTCTGCAGCAATAGTGTCTTTTGCGTTGCGCTGGACAGCAGTGAGCCGCAGTTGAGGATCAGCATCATCGTCGCCGTGGGAATGATGTGCGGGAAGTCGATGTGAATGACCTTCTGCAGCCGGGTGGCGCCGTCGATGGAGGCAGCCTCGTACAGTTCCTGATCCACGCCCGCCAGCGCTGCGATGTACAAAATGGAACTCCAACCCGCGCTCTGCCATACTCCCGATATAATGTAGATCGGCCTAAACCAACCGGGTTCATTCATAAAGTAGATCGCCTGTCCGCCCATCGTTTCAATGAGCTTGTTCATCAACCCGGACGTGGGCGACAGAAGGATGTACATCAGGCCCGCCAGCACCACGGTGGAGATGAAGTGCGGCACATACACCACCGTCTGCGTGAGTGTCTTGAACCGCTGGCTCTTCAGGTTGTTCAGCATCAGCGCCAGCAGGATCGGGATCGGGAAGCTGAACACCAGGCTCAGCAAGTTCAAAATGAGCGTGTTGCCGATCAGGCGGCCGCAGTAGTAGGCGTCGAAGAATGTGATGAAGTGCTTCCAGCCCACCCACGGGCTGCCGAGGATGCCGCGCGCCGCCTTGTAATCGCGAAACGCGATCTGCACGCCGTACATGGGCAGATAGCAAAACACGATCAAGTACACGAGCGCCGGCAGGATCAACAGGTAGAGTCCCCAGTTGTCCCCCATCCGCTGCAGCAGTGACCGCCGGTGCAGCCGTCTGCGATTCACGGTTTGACTTACCATCTTCAGGCACGCTCCTCTCGTCATCTGGCCCAATTATTTCACAGGAGCGTTACAAAGTAAATAGGCCCAAATTTCTGCATACTCAACATACCATCAGCAAATTCAGCACATTCTAGCCCATTTTGCAGGTTCGCCTGTGCCGAAAAAACAAGCAAGCCAACAAGCGCATAACATGACGCTCGTTGGCTTGCAATTCCGGAACCGCTCAGGAGCCCTTGGGCGACTCCGTTCGGACATCCGCACTCCCCACGCACCCTGTCGCCACGCGCCCCAACTCGAGCGCATAGCTGACGGCCTGTTCTCCCGTCATGGATCCGTCAGCATTGGTCTGCGGTTCGAAGTCCATCGCTTCGTGGCTCATTTCATTGCGGCCCGCGCAGGCCATGCGCATCAGTTCGACAAACTCAACGCCCGTTATCGGGCGCAGTAGCGCCGGCGCCGTCTGAGGGTACTCCTTCGGCAGATATCCGTTCTCCCTGGCCGCAGCCAATGAGAGAAACGGGAACGCGGCATCTACGTCAATCGAAACAAAATAGCCGTAGCCCTCCTGCGCCATTTCGAGCGCTTGCGCATAGTTGATCGTATCTTCTGTGCGCCATTTCACAAATTCCGTTCGCGGCATTGGCGCTGCCGTCCAGCCGCACACGAGCTCCGATTCCTCGAATTCATCCGCGCACTGAGGCCATAGCGCCTCGGGAAGCAGCATGCCCTTCAGCGCCCGCACGCCCTCTTCCG
>JAVBTW010000249.1:0-6324 GCA_031555975.1 Eubacteriales bacterium | reverse complement strand
ACCCAACGACACAACAAAGGAGACAACCAACCATGTCCATCGATACCGTAAGGACCTATCTATCAACCTTCGATCTCGCGGACCGCGTCATGGAAAAGGTGCAGTCCAGCGCCACGGTGGAGCTGGCCGCAGAGGCAGTCGGCGTGATCCCGGCGCGCATCGTCAAGACCCTCTCTTTCTGGGTGGACGGCCACTGCGTGCTGGTCAGCGCGGCCGGCGACGCCAAGGTTGACAATGCCAAGTACAAGCGCTTCTTCGCCACCAAGGCCAAGATGCTCACCGCAGAAGAGGTGCTGGCCCAAACCGGCCACGCGGTGGGCGGCGTGTGCCCCTTTGCGCTGCCGGAGGATGTCAGGACCTACATCGATGTCTCCATTAAGCGGTTTGACACCGTTTTCCCCGCCGCAGGCAGCGGAAACAGCATGATCGAGTTGACGCCAGACGAACTGTTTGCCAGTGCCCGGGCAAGGGCTTGGATCGATGTGTGCAAGGATTGGGAGGCTCCGGATTGCATACAATGATGTATTCCTCGTAAACAATTTGATCTGTTCTGTGTAAATAATTTATGTGGCGCGCCGGACGAGAATGTGTTATACTGTCTTAAGTTTGCAGATCATTCCGCAAATGGGGGATTGTATGATCGAATCCGGCGTGATGCGGCTGACGGGCCGGGCAAAGTACGCGCTGTTCGCGAGCTTTGTCTGTTTTTGTGCGCTTGTCGTGGCATTGGCCAGCTTCCTCAACTACAAGGGAATGAGTGAATCCGCTGCGCTGCTGTCGGAGAGCGTGAAGGCGCAAGTGTTGTCCGTGGCGTCCGCCGCGCGGGAGATCATCGATGTCGATGCCTTTGCCTCATATGGCACCCATGCCAGCATTGACAATGCGCATTACAGAGACCAGCTGGCACAGCTGCGCGCCTTGGCGGCGCGAACGGGTACGAGGTATCTCTATGCGCTCAAAATGATTGACGGCAAGTCCGTGTTCATCTTTGACTCGGACGAGACCGCAGAAAACGCGACTCTGATGGTCTATGAGCTGTCAAACGTGCACGAGGAGGCGTTTGGCGGCAGGGACACCGCTGGCATTTCGAACATGGTGGACGCGTATGGTTCATACTCCACCGGCGCGGTGCCGCTGATGATGGGTGACCAGGTTGTGGGCATCGTCGCCGCGGATGTGGAGGACCTGCTGGTGCGGAAGAACGAGCAGTCCACCCGTGCGAACTTCATTCTGCTCGTGGCGTCGCTCAGCGTGATCCTGGTCACGATGTCGCTGGTGCTGCTGTATCTGCTGGACAGGTTAAAGTCCATGCAGGACGACCTCAGCCGCATGGCTTCATATGACAAGCTCACGGGCTTGCCGAACCGTCTGTACTTGATGGGCTATCTGAAAAAACTGACCTCGAACAAGAACAGTGATCCGTTCGCGCTGTTTTTCGTGGACCTGGACAACTTCAAAAAGGTCAACGACAGCGCGGGTCACGATGCGGGTGACGCCTTGCTCCGGAACATCGCAAACTATCTTGACAGCGCACAGAACGCATCCAAGGCGTTCCGGCCCACAGCGGGCAAGCTAAGCGTGGCCGCCCGCATCGGCGGCGATGAATTCCTGCTCGTGGTGCCCGGCATTGGCACCGCGAATGGCGCCATGGCCTTCGCCGACACGCTCCTGGCGGGCTTTGCAACGAAAGAGATCGACCGATACATCAAGAAGTATCAGGTGGGGCTCAGCATCGGCGTGGCGCTGTACCCCCGCAACGCTGCCGACTTCAATTTGCTGATCAAATATGCGGACATCGCCATGTACCACGCCAAGCGCGCCGGAAAAAACTGCTCCCGCCTCTATGATGACGAAATGCAAAGCAAGACCGGGAAATAGTGCCTGCCAAGACGGAGGGATTACCAATGCAGAAGGGCTTGACCAAAATGAGCAACAAAACCAAATACCTGCTGTTTACCGCGTTTGTCGTGTTCTGTGTGCTGGTGTTGGCGCTGTCCAGCGCCATCAACTACAAGGGCCTGAGCGAATCCAGCGCAATCCTCGAAGACAGTGTGCGCGCGCAACTGATTTCCACCGCGTCCGCAGCCCGCGAGGTGATCGACGCGGCGGCCTTCTATGGCTACAACAGGCCTGAGGACATCCAAAATAGCGCATATGAAGGCCAACTGGACGAATTGCGTCAGCTTGCCGTGAACACGGGCGCGGCCTACATCTACGCGCTGAAGATGATCGACGACAAGCCCGTGTTCATCTTTGACACCGACATTGAGTGCGAGCCGTTTACGGAATATGAGTTGGCGCCGGTGCTGGCTGCGGCCTTTTCCGGCAAGGATTCGGCGGGCATCTCAAATCTGGTCGATGAGTTTGGCTCGTTTTCCACAGGCGCCGTGCCCATCATGCGCGATGGCCATGTGATCGGCATCGCCTGCGTGGACGTGGAAGACGACCTGCTGGTTGCCCAGCGCGCAAGCGCGCAGCGCAACTTCTGGCTGATGATCGGCATGCTGGCCTCGGTGTTGGCCATCATGTCGGCGCTGGTGTACTATATGCTCAGCCGCGTCAAGATCATGCAGGACCGGCTCAAGCGCATGGCAAACTATGACAAGCTCACAAACCTGCCAAATCGCCAGTATTTGATGGACACGTTGCAGGAGATGACGTCAAAGAAGGCGAAAGCGCCGTTCGCGCTGTTTTTTATCGACCTGGACAACTTCAAGCAGGTCAATGACAATGCGGGTCACGACGCCGGCGATGCGCTGTTGCAAAACATCGGACACTATCTGGAGCATGCCCAGAACAATTCCAAGGTGTTCCGTCCCGGCCCGGGCATCCTGAATGTGGCGGCCCGCATCGGCGGAGACGAGTTCATTCTGATCGTGCCCGCCATCAGCAACCAAAACGACGCGGAGGCATTCGCCCAGGAGCTGCTGAACGGGTTCGCGACGCAGGAAATCGACCGCTACATTGACAAATATCATGTGGGACTCAGCATCGGCATTGCGCTTTTCCCCTTCAATTCGCAGGACTATAACGTGCTGATCAAGTATGCGGACATAGCAATGTACCATGCAAAGCGCGCGGGCAAGAACTGTTACAGGGTATATGAAGACGAGATGACGGATAAGGACGAGAAGCAGTAAGCGCCCATGCGCCGCCCACCCAGCGACCTTGGGGACGGTTGCGCGTTTGGCTTGCTGAAGGATGAAGGACACGGAAAAAGCGGCTGTCGCTATAGACGGCCGCTTTTCACACCCTCATTATACCACACCCTGCGAAAAACCTCAAGACTGTTATTTTCAGCGCGTTTGTGTTACCCTATGCGTACTCAGTTTTGAGCGGGAGGTGCCTTTGCCATGCCCAGTTCTCATGAGCGTGAACTCGAAACCCAGCACCTTGACCGGATCCTCGATGTGGCGCGCGCGGAACTTGACGAGGCTGAGCGCAGCGCGGGCCTGCGCCAGGAAGAACTCGTCCGCGCGCGGGCGGAGTTGCGGGATCAATCCGAACAGTCCTTTGTCAATCTGTGGCATTCGGATGACTTCGAAGCGCTGCTGAACCTGAACCAACTGGCCGCGCCGCTGGCGGTGTCCCAAAAGGCCCACGAGATGGAACTGAGCCGCATACAGGCGCTGGTACGCATGCTGGATGTGCCCTACTTTGCGCGGCTTGACTTGCGTTTTGTGGACGAAGGCGACGAGGAGCGGGTCTTCATTGGCCGTGCGACGCTGAAGGACAACCGCACCCATGACATCCATGTGCACGATTGGCGCTCGCCCATCGCCAGCACATTTTACCGGTACGGCGTCGGACCCGCCCATTATGACGCGCCTGGCGGTCGGATCGATGTGTCCGTGGGGTTGAAGCGCCAGTATGAGATCCATCGGGGCCGGTTGGACTATTTCTTTGATGCGGATGTGCAGGTTCAGGATGAGTTCTTGCGCAAGCTGCTCGCGAAAAACGCTTCGCCGCGCATGAAGGCCATCGTGGAGACCATTCAGCGCGATCAGGACGCGGCCATCCGCGACACTGAACATGAGCTGCTGATGGTCCAAGGCGCGGCGGGCAGCGGAAAGACCTCCATCGCGCTGCACCGCGCGGCGTATTTGATGTATGACGGGCTGGCATCTCGCTTGGACGCGAACAACATCCTGATCCTGTCGCCCAACGCGCTTTTTGAGCGGTACATCGAGCGTGTCCTGCCCGAACTTGGCGAGCGAAGCGTACAGACCACGACCTTTGAATCGCTGACGGAGCCGCTGGTCTGCTGGCCCGTGCAGCCCAGGAGCGCGCGGTTTGAGGCGCTGTGCCTGGCGAGCCCTCAGGTCCGCACGTTGATGCGCGAGGCGATCGCGTTTAAGGAGTCGGAGGTATTTGCGGTCGTCCTTGCCAGGTTCGCGGCGGACCTGCCGCGCCATTTTATTCCGTTTCAGGATGTGATCTACGGTGGCCAAACCCTCGCCACGCGAGAGCAGCTCAAGCAGCGCATTCTGCATGCCGAGGCCGTGGTGCCGCTGGCCACACAGTTGCGCCGGATGGAGACGTCGCTGTGGGACGGCATTCGCCAACGCCGCCCGGCCCGGATGGCGCGATGGATGGAACTGGCGCGATGCAATCCTGCCCACCAGATGGAGTTGATCCCATTTGCTCGCGCGTGCTCCATCATGGAAAGCACCCGGTTGAGCCGTCAACTCCGTAGCTTTACCCGCCTGGATGGCCGTGCGCTCTATCATGCGCTGGTTTCGGACGAGGCTCGGTTTCGCAGGCTCGCAAAGGGCCTTCCCCTGCCGGACAAACTGGCAGCGATCCTGGATCTCACGCGGGAAAACTGGGTAGCGGGCGGTCCGCTTGCTCCGGAGGACGCCTCCGCTATCGCCTACCTGCACATACTGACGCATGGACCGGGAAGGTCTGGCGACATCCGGCAGGTGGTTGTGGACGAGGCGCAGGACTATGGTCCGTTGCAGTTCCAGGTGTTGAACCGGCTCTATCCCCGCGCCCGGTTTACCGTATTGGGTGATGTGAGCCAGTCACTGGACCGCTGGGCGGATATGGCGTTGTACGGGCGGATTGGCAGAGCATTGGGCCGAAAGTCAAGCGCGATGGTGACGCTGAACAAGAGCTTCCGCTGCACCCGAGAAATCCTGGCTTTTGCGCTGCGCTGCCTGGGAGATGGCACCGATATCGAGAGTTTCAGCAGGAGCGGTGACGTGCCAAAGCTGGTCTGCGCGAGCACTGAGGCGGATTTGACCGCGCGGATCTTGGATGAGGTGGTGAGTTGCCGTGAAAAGGGAGACCAGTCCGTTGCCTTGATTGCCAAGACGGCCCGGGACGCAGGCCGATGGAGCGCGCTGTTGGATCTGCCCGCAATCGATGGCAGCCAAGACCCGTCCGGCGCGTTTGTCATTCCGCTGGCGCTGTCAAAGGGGCTGGAGTTTGACGCGGCGCTTGTGCTGGACGCGGACGCAGCCCTGTATGGGGAAGCGCAGGACCGCAACCTGCTCTACGTGGCCTGCACCCGCGCGCTGCATCATCTGGCGCTGTTTTCTTTGGGTGAACCCAGCCCGTTTTTGAAGGGAGGCGACCGCCGGTGAGCAGTTATTCAAAGCTGAGGGAACAGTTGGCCGACGTGCTGGGCGTTGCTGAAGATGTGCTGACGCCCAAGACGCGTCTGTCGCGGAGAGACGGTGTGGATGCGGTGAGCCTGGCGAAGTTGGTGATCCGGGCGGAGCGCACATTCAAGGTGTCCGTGCGGGATGAGGACTTGGCGGATCTACCGAGGCTGGGCGATCTCGCCGGGTATATCGACGCGCAGCAAGCGGACGGGGGCACGGATTATGTGCCGCCGACGGATGCGTCGCGGGAAGGGTGGTATTACGAATAACGCCGCCCTTCGCCGCCCGCCTCTGTGACCTGTTACAATGTCGGGGCCGGTTCATTGCGCCGATATGCAGCAGCTTCCGCCCGCTTGAGCACATTCCATAGATTCATGCCGGCAATGCCTTCCACCTGCGAATGCGTATAGCCATGGTTTAAGAGCAGCCCAATCAAGCCCGGGAAGTCCGCAGGATTCGCCAATCCTTCCGGCGAGACATCGATTCCGTCGAAATCGCTGCCAAACCCCAGCACCCGCTCGCCGCCCAGTTCGCAGATGCCGTCGATGTGCCGCAGCACGTCGTCCAATGTGGCGGCGCGACCCTCGGCCAAGAAGCTTGAGTAGAAGTTGATCCCGATGAACCCGCGCCGCTCAACAATGCACTTTACCTGGTCATCGGTGAGGTTGCGGGACACGGCGCACAGCTTGCGCAGGTTTGAATGGCTAGCGAT